>JAZFSW010000620.1:0-3393 GCA_036446375.1 Desulfobacterales bacterium
GGTCAGATCCACGTCAGGGGAAAGGGCGGCAAGATCCACATCGATCGTGGATAGTTCCTTGTTTATCCCGGCAACATCATCGATGGATTCACCCGTCATCGCCCCATTAACAAAAGCCCGGATCATCCGAACGGTTTCCGGATGTCGCAAGATAAGAATATCGGCGCCTGACATCAAATAGGTGACAGCGGCAACGGCTTCCATAAGAACACCCCGTTTCTCCGGATCACCGAGGGTAGGGGCTTCCTCAAGAGACTGTTTTGCCTCCTTACATTTCCACACTTCATTACCGACATTATTGATCATCGGGTACTGCAGCTTGTCATCTCCCTGATTGAGGGCCGCCATTCGGAGACGTTCCATTACCGAATAGGTGTATTCCAGGCCATAACCCAGGCCGCCGGTTGTCGGATCGATAATCATACGATCCAGGGGCATGCCGAGGTTTTCAAGAAGAATGTTGATCTGTTTGGCCAGATTCACGTCAATGGGAGATGACGATATGATCGTATGGCCATATCCCATGGCGCTGGCGCCGATCCCCTTATGATTCTTGTCTTCCACCGGTCCGAGGATAAGATTCTTGTCCTGGCATTCTTCTGAAATCTTTTTCAGGACATCTTCATCTTTCTGAACATTGGCCGTGCCCCAGACAATCAGCGGAACATCAATCGCGTCACTGACTTTCTTGACAACCGCAGCGGCTTCTTCTGGGCTGGCGTCTTTGCCATTCGGGTCCGTACTCTTCAGCTGAAGAACCACCATATCCGCACCGAACTCGCCAACGCACTTTTTGGCCCACGCCACCGGATCGGACACCACATCCTTAAACGGTGCCAGTGCGGCTTCCGGCCAGTCATCCGGTTCGATATCCCAAATCTCCATGGCTATTTTTGGAGAATGGGGCATCTCACCTTCAAACTGATAGAAAGGATAACAGGTTTCACCACCGATGGTTACAGCGTTGTCCCCATCGCCGACGGAAATGTTCCGGATACCGCCGGAATAGGTTTCTTTATGTATTTCAAAGCTCAAAGTTACCTCCTTATCAATTATATCACTGAAAAGTTTATACGGACACTAAATAGTATCGTTTAGGCTGCGACCAAAAACCGCAACGATCACACAAAAAAAGGGGTCAGATTAACGTGTAAACAGGCGCTTGTCAATAGGGGAATCCCTCGATTACATCGAGGCGAATTCCCTCGAATTTCCCCCCCCGATGGCAATAGGGGGTGAACGTCGCTGAAGCTGTCCCAAGAGGTCTCTTTTCGCGCCATCCCGGACGTGAGCCGGGACCCGGAAATCGTCCAATTTACAAGATCAGCAGACATGATCGTCAGGACATCTACGAAGCCGACAGCGCCCTTCGTTCCGCAAGGCGTGCTTTGAGTTTGGGGAACTGATCGATGTCGGTATGGGGCAGGAAAAGCGCTGCCACATAATGATCCATATAGGAACGGGTTTCGGAGAGCTCAAAATTGGTCATCTTCCGTGTCACCTCAACCACATCTTTCCGGATGCGATTGGTCAGTGAGCTCATTTTCGCCCCCATCAAGGATCCATTGCCGATGAAAGTGACCTTATCCAGATCGACCTCCGGCAGCAGCCCGATGGTCATCGCCTTTTCAAGATCCACAAAACTGCCGAATCCACCGGCAAGAATAATCCGGTCAAGGTCTGAAAAACTGACACCCACGTCCTCAAAAAGCGTCATGTATCCGCTATACATGGCGCCTTTGGCACGGATCAGATTATCAATATCCGGTTCGGTAAGGGACACCTCCCGGTCGATCTGGGTCTCATCTGCCCAAGCCAACACATATTCATAGATCCCGTCGACCTCGCGAATACGGGGTGTGTCGAGATCCCGGTTGTATTTACCGAGACTGTTGATGACACCCAGCTCAAACATCGTCGCCACAATGGTGATGAGTCCGGAACCACAAATGCCCCTCGGCCGGACATTTCCGATGGTAACATTCATCGGCTCCAGTGTCATCGGGTCCATGGAAAAATCCTCAATGGCGCCCTTGCCAGCCCGCATCCCCAGCTTGATTCCCCCCCCTTCAAATGCCGGTCCAGCCGAACACGCCGCGCATGCCAGCCAATCCTGGTTGCCGATCACAATTTCGGCATTGGTCCCGATATCAATATAGAGCGTGAGTTCCTCTGTTCGATACATCCCGGAGCCCATGACCCCGGCAACAATGTCCCCGCCGACATAGCTGGACACCGCCGGATACACGAGCGCTGTCACATGGTCCCCCAGGTCCAATCCCATTTCAGATGCTTTACTGGGGGGATACAGGGTGGCGGCCGGCACATAGGGTGCGCGCCGGATGAAACGGGGGTTGATTCTGAGAAGAAGCTGGGTCATGGTTGAGTTGCCGGCAAGGGTAATGGCTGAGATCTCATCCGGATCGATGCGCGCCTTGTCAACAATACTGTGGATGATGTTGTTGATCGTTTTGACGACCACATCATGAAGCTTTTCCAGCCCCCCGTCCTTTTCAGCATAGACGATCCGGCTGATCACATCCTCACCATAGCTGATCTGCCCGTTAAACTCCCCATCTTCGGCCAGCACGTCACCGGATTTCAGATCGATCAGCTGGCCGTTGATCGTGGTAGTGCCGATGTCTACAGCAATAGCGTAGTTTCGATCGGTTGTATCGCCAGACTGAATATTGATAATGCGGGTCTTGCCCCCCTCCCGGACCGGTCGGGCAAGGGTGGCGGTAATTCTGAAGTCATCTTTTCGCAGCAGCTCGGGTATTTTCCGTATAACGGAAAGATCTACCTCCAGGCGATGTTCCTTGTGTTCCAGTTTCAGGTAGCTGAAAATGCGGGTAAGATCGGGCAGATTGTCCAGGGCGGTGGGCTCGGGCAATTCAAGCAGCACTTTTTCCACCGGCGGTACAAACAGGCCTTTTTCCTTGAGCTCGTTAAAATCCATGTGCCGGATTCGGGCCATCCGGCGGGCGGTGCTCTGGAGATTCAACACAGACAGATCGGCCGTTGATTCCACGGGGACCCGGACAGTGGTATCCTCGACAATCGATGCCAGACAGGCCTGTCGGATCCCCTTTTCTCGGTCTTTCTCGCTGAGTTTTTCTGAGATCCCGCCTTCAAGGCGTCCGGATTCAACCACCACGCGACACTTGCCGCAAACCCCTTCCCCACCGCATGAGGCATTGATATGAACACCGGCATCCAAGGCCGCCAGTATAAGGCTCTCACCCTCCGGAACCGATATTTCTTTGTTGTGCGGCAGGAACAGGACCTTGTGGCTGTTCATTCCATCTCCCTGGTGTGAATAAAGCATCCGGGCCAGGAGGACCAGGCTTTGGTTTGTCCCTAAAAGGGGCTTTGCCAACGGTGATTGTGGAG
>JAZFSW010000621.1:0-17201 GCA_036446375.1 Desulfobacterales bacterium
GGATTGGCAACCCCTACATGGGAACTACTGTTAAATAATTTATTCCAAAATGTCAATGAATATGATATGTTATTCAACTCCAGCATTTTCCGGACCCCGTATCCGGGTGCATTACGCCGGGGATTCAAGCGGTCGATTCAACGATGGGCGATGGGTACAGCGACGAACGATCGATTCAACGATACAGGTGAGGTGGAATGATAGCAATCGATTTGCAGTGCATCAACGATCATGTTTTTGAAGGTTGGTTTGAAGACAATCGTGCGTATGAGATGCAGGAGAAAAAACGTCTCGTTGCCTGTCCAATATGCGATGAAACGACAGTAACCCGGATTCCATCGACCTTTGCGATAAAATCGTCACCCATACCCCAGAAAATGTCAAAGGAGCTGTCGGAACTGGAGCGGGTTGGAAAGAAAATCGTCGATTTTGTTGAGAAGAACTTTGATGATGTCGGCTGCGACTTTACCACCGAGGCGTTGAAAATGCACTATGGCGTATCGGAACCACGAAATATAAGAGGGGTCAGCACGGACGAAGAAGAAAAGGTGCTGGAAAAAGAAGGTATCGGGTTCCATAAGTTTCCTATGCCGGTACCCACCGATACCGATACGGATACGGATACGGACCTACAATAGACCGCTGCAGTGTGCAGCGGATCAAGGCGATGACAGGAAGGGAGCATAGGCAGTGGAGATCTATGTGTTGTTGAAGCAGGTACCGGCGACGGATTCACAGATCAGGATCGCCGATGATGGCGTATCGATAAGAACCGATGATCTTAGATTGGTGATCAACCCTTACGATGAATTCGCCATCGAAGAAGCGCTGCAGCTCAAGGCGATCCACGAGGGAACGGTTACGGTTATTTCTGTTGGAACCGACAAGACCCAGGAGGCAATCCGGAGTGCTCTGGCCATGGGTGCAGATAAAGGGATTCAGATAGAAGATCCCGCACTGGCAGGATGTGATGCGCTAACGACGGCAAAGGTCATTGCAGCCACCTTACAACCCCTGTCATTTGATCTTGTTATTGCGGGGCACAGAGCGGTTGATGATGACAATTTCCAGGTGGGACCGGCCGTTGCCGAGTATCTCGATATTCCCCATATTCCTTTTGTTATACAGGAGACGGTCGCCGACGGGAAAATTACCTGTCACCGGACCATCGATGGGGGGACCATCGTTCTGGAATCGTCCTTACCGGCACTTCTTACGACGCAGCGGGGGTTGAATGAGCCGCGCTTGCCGTCGCTGCCCGGTATCATGAAAGCCAAAAGCAAACCCCTTGAAGTCAAAGGCCTGGCGGATATCGGTCTGGATGCTGAGACCCTCGGAGAGCCGCTTACCCGGATCTTGTCCTTGAATCTTCCACCGGAGCGAAAAGCGGGAAGGATTATCGAGGGGGAATCTCCCGAGGAAAAAGCCGTCGCTCTTGTCGAGGCGCTCCATGGGGAAGCGAGGGTGATATAGTACCTGTTTATCGAAACCCCATCATGTTTGCCAAGGATTGGTCTTAAAAAAATAATCTTGCCACAAAGACACGAAGACACGAAGTTAGACCAAGATTAACAGTCGATCTTTGTGCCTTTGTGGCCATCTTCTCTTGAGGTGTATATGTCAAACGGTGTAATTGCTATAGCTGAACAGGCCGACGGTGTTTTCCGAAAGGTTTCCTATGAGGCCCTGAGCGAAGGAAAGCGAATTGCAGATGCCCTGGGCCAGGAGTTGACGGCCGTTGTTCTGGGGTCCGGCATTGAAGCGCTTTCAGCATCGTTGGCATCCTATGGTGCCGACCGGATACTTGTAGCCGACAACGACGCCCTCAGCGAATATGTTACAGACACCTACACCCATGTATTGGGTGAAATTCTTGCAAAAGAGCAACCGGCGGTGGTGATTACCGGTGCATCCACGCAAGGAAAGGATCTGTCTGCGCGGCTTTCTGCGCGCCTCGGTGCATCACTTGCCATGGATGTAGTGTCCATCCGTGTGGAAGATCAGAACCTGGTTGCCACTCGCCCGATGTATGGCGGCAAGATCCTGGCAGATACGCTGCTTCTCGGTTCGCCGCAGATGGTAGTGATTCGACCCAATGCCATGACCCGTACCGAATCGGCAGGTGCCGGCGTGATCGAGAGGATCACCACCGATGTTGGGGAAAGGCAGTTGTCCTTTGTCGAAAAGAAGCTGGAGACCGGAAAGGTCGAGCTTACCGAAGCCGATGTGATTGTATCCGGCGGCAGAGGCATGGGCGGTGATGATTATGCCGTGGTAGAGGCGTTGGCTGAAGCGCTCGGCGGTGCGGTGGGTGCATCACGATCTGCAGTGGACGAGGGATGGCGACCGGCATCCGACCAGGTGGGGCAGACCGGCAAGGTGGTTTCCCCTAATCTTTATGTGGCCTGTGGCATATCCGGTGCCATTCAGCACCTTGCCGGCATGGGTACATCCAAATTCATCGTGGCGATCAATAGGGATCCGGATGCCCCGATCTTTTCCAAGGCCGACTATGGTATCGTGGGGAACCTGTTTGATATTGTGCCTCTGGTAACCGAAGAAGTGAAGAAACTCAAGGGCTAACAGGAAGACGCCTGACGTTGCTTCAACAGCATCTTTTCTCAAACCATAGGGGCTGCCTGGCTAGCAGGGAGCCTTTTGCCTTTCAGTGCTTGAAGGCTATATGAAACTACATCTTGCAAGCTTGGGGTGTGCACGCAATCAGGTAGACAGCGAGGTCATGCTCGGGTGCCTGACGGGTGCCGGCTATACCCTCACCGATACGCCGGCTGAAGCCGAGGTCATCATCGTTAATACCTGCAGTTTTATCACCTCGGCCATCGATGAATCGATTGATACGATCCTTGAGTTGGCCAAATATAAAACCAACGGGGTTTGCCGGCGACTGATTGTGGCGGGTTGCCTGCCCGAGCGGTTCAGGGAAGAAATCGTACCGGCCCTGCCGGAAGTCGATGCCTTTATCGGTACCGGCGCCTTCCTATCCGTGGTCCAGGCGGTTGAAGGGGCTCCATCGCTGCCATTATTCCATCTGCCGGACCCGAATTCAGCGCCCCTTCAGGTAAAAGACACCCCACGGGCCCTGAGTTCCTCTTTGACGGCATATCTTAAGATTTCAGATGGTTGCAGTAGACACTGCTCCTATTGTATTATTCCGACGTTGCGTGGCACCCAGAAAAGCAGATCCGTCGAAGATATTGTTGCGGAAGCGCGTGGGCTGATCGAAAAGGGCATTAATGAGCTGGTGCTTGTGGCCCAGGATACGACGTTTTACGGTAAGGACCTGGCTGTTCCCAGGCCCACTCTCGGCATATTACTTGATGCCCTTGCAGATATTTCAACGGATGTATGGATCCGCGTTTTGTATGGTCATCCGGAAAGTATCGAGGAGGACACGATCCTCGCCGTGGGCAATCACCCCAATATATGTTCCTATTTCGATATTCCCGTTCAACACGCCAGCGGGAAAATCCTGAAGAAGATGGGTCGGTCCTATGATCAGGAGGATCTGTTCGGGTTGTTTGAGCGCATACGAACACATATTCCGGATGTGGTACTGAGGACAAGCATCATCGTTGGTTTCCCCGGCGAAACAGAAGCCGATTTTGAGATGCTATTGGATTTTGTGCGGGCCATTCGTTTCGATCACCTCGGTGTGTTTACCTATTCGGATGCCGAGGATCTTCCCTCCCATCAACTGCCCCACCCGGTGTCTCCGGAAGTGGCCATGGCGCGTTATGACGAGATTATGTCCTGTCAGTTGGAAATATCCCGTGAAAAACTCAGGATGTATACCGGCAAACAACTAACCGTTCTTGTTGAAGAATCTCCTGAAGAAGATCTTTACATCGGTCGAACCGCATATCAGGCGCCGGAAGTTGACGGCATTACCTATATCCGGTCCGGCGACAGGCTGAAAAACGGCTTTGCTTCTGTGACGATCACCGATTCCCTGGAATATGATCTGATTGGAGAAACGGCATGAACGATCTAAAATCCAGGATCCTCCACGCGGTTGAAGATGATCTTACCCAGATTGAAATTGCGCTTTCCGACAACCTGAATCCCTATCTCGAACAGGTATCACAGACCGCACGGCATATCCTGTTTAGTGGGGGCAAACGCCTGCGTCCGCTACTCCTGGTGCTTTCTGCACGGATCTGCGGCTATCGTGGGACCTATGACACGACGTTTTCCACGATTTTTGAATATCTGCACGCAGCAACCCTTCTCCATGATGATCTTGTCGATGATGCGACCCTGAGAAGAGGCAAGCCGGTGGCCCATTCAAAATGGGGAAACCCCATAGCCGTTCTGGTGGGCGATTTTCTCTTCGCACGTGCCCTGTCCATCGCTGCGGAAACCAAACTACCCGAAATTATAGGGATTGTCGCTGCCATAACCGAGGATATGTCCCAGGGAGAAATTCATCAGTTGATGGTGAAGGGGAAGATTGATCTTTCAGAAACCGAATACCATGAGATCATTCGGCGAAAGACCGCCGTCTTGATCCAGGGTGCATGCCGTTCCGGTGCCCTGATTGCTCAAGCAACCAAAACCCAGGAGAAGGCGCTTTCCACCTATGGCCTGGACCTCGGGATGGCGTTCCAGTTGGCCGACGATCTCCTCGATTACACATCGGAGACCGGTGTGTTGGGGAAAGCTGTTGGTGCGGATCTGAGGGAAGGGAAACTGACCTTGCCGGTGATCTATGCGCTGGACAAAGCCGATTCCAGCGATCGGGCATGGATGGAGACGATTATCGCGGCCAGAGAATTTTCCGAGGATGATTTCCAAGAACTGATCGAAAAGCTTCATCACTATGGGGGGCTGGCGTATACCCGGCAGGTGGCCTCCCAGCACGTTGCCCGGGCAAAGGAAGCGCTTCAGGTGTTTGACCCTTCAGCGACCAAAGACATCTTGCTGGATGTTGCTGACTATGCAATGATCCGTAAGACATAGGTTGCGTTGGTGCAACTGTCGACCGGGCGCGAAAACGCCTGCACTGATTTTTCAACCAAGCGATACAGCGGCCATAGGAGGTGAAAAGGGTATGTCCTTACCAGCGCAAATTACGCATCGACTATCCATTGGCATCTGTTTCCTCATCCTTTTCCTGGCGCCGGCTCCTTTGGCTCAGGCTGAAGAGGTCGTTGCCCCCAGGGTGGTTATCACCACCGGAACCGGATTGGTCTATCGTGAGGATGTGCAATCGGCACGCAGGCAGGCGATCGCAAGCAGTCTCGTCTCCGCCGTTGCACAGGTCAGTTTCGACCTTATCCCGCTGGATACCATGAGTCGGGACTTTCAGATATTGAACAACATTCTCTTCAGCCGGACAAATGAGTTTATACAGGATTACAAAGTGTTGAATTCCGCCCGGTCCGGCAACCGGTACAGCGTCATGGTCCAGGCGTCGGTTTCAACCGAACAGGTGGAATCACAATTATCCGGAGTGGGGATCTTGCTGCTTAAGAATATGTTGCCCCGGGTATTATTCTTTGTAACAGAAACGACGCTTTCGGACCCGTTTACCAGATATTGGTGGGGAGCGGGCATGGATGCGGCAGAAATCCTTTCCCAGAATATGATGTCCCTGGTCCTGGAGGAGAAGGGATTTCTTCTTGTCGATCCGAACTTGTTGAGCCAGGACCCAGCCGTTAAATCAGTAAACTACAGGCCCTATCTGAGCCGGCAGGAAATGATCAGTCTGGGTGCCTATTTCCAGGCCGATGTGGTGATTATCGGGACCTCGACGGCTAAAAATGCCCCAAACAGAATGGGTGACACCATAGGATCCTATGAGGGAGAAGTGCATGCCCGTGCTTTCCGGACCGATACGGGTGCGCTGGTCGGTGAGACAAAGCGGTCATTCGTTTCGGTCAGCGACGATGTCGCTGATGGCAGTGCCGATGCCCTTTCGGGGGCCGGACAACTTGCCGGTGTCGATCTTGCCGGGCAGCTCGTAGCAGCCTGGCAGGACAAAACAAAGTCACTTACGGGCATAACCGTTCGTATCAAATGGTGGGGCGATCTTGCCAATCTCGTGGAACTCCGGCAAGCCATCGCCGCTATTCCGGGCACAAAGGGCATATTCCCCAGGGAAATGACCGCCGATGAAACCGTGGTCGCTGTTGATTTTGAGGGGAATGAGAAAGCACTGGCAGATGCCCTGATGGTTCATCTTTTTTCATCTTTCGGCATCCATATATTAGAAATGTCCGACCTTCATCTCAGCATCGAGCTGACATCGCCTGAAGCCGTAGACCTGGCACCGTCTGGATCCATAGACACGACACCGATTGATCCGACGGATCCGTAGGTGCTCAGTGTATGGAGCTGCCCTGTTGCTGATCCGGGGCGTTTGCTGGGGACCTATAGCAAAGACGTCCGGTGCGGAGGCTACTTTTGATGCCAAAGCGTGTTTTCTCTCTGTCTTTGCGCCCTCGTGCGAAACCATAATCCAGTAGGGCAATTCGGCGTGTTTCCGGCAGCTTATTTCCCTTGACAGCCAAATAGAGAGGTGTTATCCGACTCCTACAATTAAGGTCATAGGCGCGTAGCTCAGGGGGAGAGCGCTACCCTGACACGGTAGAGGTCGTTGGTTCAAATCCAATCGCGCCTACCAGAATCATCGAGGGGTCACGGCGTAAACTGTGATCCCTCGTTCTTTTCTTGCAGATGCCACACGATCGTGGACCTGGTATAGCTTGTTACACCCGGCATTGTGTTGTAATGGTGGTGTGCCACTATCTGAAAGGAGATTAACCGTGCGAAAAATTGTTGTAACATCGGCCTTGCCCTATGCAAACGGGCCGATCCATATCGGTCATCTGGTAGAATACCTGCAAACCGATATCTGGGTGAGGTTTCAGAAACTCAACGGCAATGAATGCCTTTATTTCTGTGCCGACGATACCCATGGCACGCCGGTTATGATTCGGGCAAGAGATGAAGGCATCGAACCTGAAGCGTTAATCGAACGGGTTCATGGGGAGCATCTCCGGGATTTTACGGGTTTCGGCATTGAGTTTGATAATTACTACACCACGCATTCCGAAGAGAACCGGTATTTCAGCGAATTGCTCTACAATCGCGCCGTGGAAAATGGCTCAATCTACCAGAAAGAAATAGAACAGGCCTATTGTGCCAGCTGTGATATGTGGCTTCCGGACCGGTATATTCGGGGGACCTGCCCCCGGTGCAAGGCGGAAAACCAATATGGGGATTCCTGTGATGTCTGTGGAGGTACCCATCAGGCTACAGAACTGATCGATCCCGAATGTGCCCAATGCGGGGCGAAACCGGTCCGCCGGGAAAGCATACACTACTTTTTCAAACTGGCCGACTACGAGAAGCAGCTCAAGGCTCTCATGGATGGTGGATTCATCGAACAATCGGTGCGAAACAAACTCGACGAGTGGTTTGATACCGGACTAAAGGACTGGGATATCTCCCGGGATGGGCCCTATTTCGGTTTCAAGATTCCCGGCGAGGAGGACAAATTCTTCTATGTCTGGCTGGACGCTCCCATCGGTTACATGGCATCCTGCAAGAATTACTGTGACAAGAACAATCTGGATTTTGACGATGTCTGGAACAGCGATCAATACGAACTATACCATTTCATCGGCAAAGATATCATCTATTTCCATGCACTGTTCTATCCTGCGATGTTGATCAGTGCCGGGTTCAAAACGGCAAACAAGATGTTTGTCCATGGGTTTCTCACGGTCAATGGCCAGAAGATGAGCAAGAGCAAGGGCACATTCATCATGGCCGAAACCTACCTCAAATACCTCAACGCCGAGTACCTTCGGTACTACTATTCCAGTAAGCTTTCCGGCAGCATCGATGATATCGATTTGAGTACGGAAGATTTCATCATGAAGATCAACTCCGACCTTGTGGGTAAGCTGGCCAATCTCGCGTCTCGATCGGTACCGATGCTCACCAAGAATCTCGATGGTAAGCTGGGCCGGCTGGAGGGGGAAGGAAAAGCCCTGGTGGACAAACTGCAGCAGGCAAAGGATTCGGTTGTTGACCATTTTGAGACATTGAACTACTCGGCGGCCATCAGGACCATTGCAGCGCTGGCAGATGAATGCAACCGGTTTATCGATCAGAAACAACCCTGGACAACGATCAAGACCGACCCTGAAGAAACCCGTGCAACCCTTACCGCGGTGGTCAATGCGGTAAAGGTGCTAACGATCTACCTCAAGGCGGTTCTTCCCGTGTATGCTGAAAAGGTAGAAAAGATTCTCAATGTTCCACCACTGGGATTTTCAGATGTAGGGGATGTCCTGGAAGACCACCGCATCAACCCGTTTGAGCGACTGGCCGAACGGGTGGATAAGAAAAAGGTTGCTGCGATGGTTGCAGAAAGCCAGGAAGCCGGATCGGCGACAGCCAAATCTGATGAGGATACCGGTGACATGGAGCCGATCGCACCGGAGTGCACCATCGAAGATTTCGCGAAGGTCGATTTGCGGATCGCAAGAATTGCCAGTGCTGAAGCGGTAAAAGGCGCAGACAAGCTCCTGCATCTTAAACTTGATATCGGTGGGGTGGAGAAATCTGTGTTTGCCGGCATCGCTAAGGCGTATAAGCCTGAAGATCTTGTCGGTAAAATTGTCGTGTGTGTGGCGAATCTGAAACCCCGGAAGATGAAATTCGGTGTTTCTGAAGGCATGATACTGGCAGCAGGACCCGGCGGGTCAGATATCTTTATGCTCTCTGTTGACGAGGGTGCCAAACCCGGCCAGCGAGTCAACTAGTTTCCATCCAATTGAACAGCGAATATCGAATATCGAATATTGATCAAGGAACCGCAGAGCGTTGAAGGCCTACGGCGTTCGACATTCCTTGCTGGATATTCTGCGGTTCGAATATACAATATGGCCCCGAGGGTCAGGTGTGGGGATGTTCCTGAAAGGCCCTGGGCTTGCCGGCTAACAGGATTGCTGCGATGGCGGCAATATAGACGATCATATAGATAACCATCGCGTTCTCATAGCTCCCGGTGGTATCGTAGATCAGCCCTGAGAGAAATGCGCCACTTGCCGTACCGAGGGCCTGCAGGAACGATACGACACCCATAATGACACTGAAGGCCGCCAGTCCGAAGAAGTGACCCACCGCGATCGGCATCAAGACAATCACACCCCCCATGGCAAATCCAAAAAGGATGACATAGACCCATGTCATCGACACACTCCCGGTACTGAACAGGATAAAAACAGCAAGCGCTTGTAGTCCGAAACAGAGACTTGCCGCATAGTGAAAGGGAATGCTTTCGGAGATTCGGCCGAAACTCAGCTTGCCCAGGCCCCCTAAGCCGGCGGTTAGGCCGAGGGCCATTGCAGCGGAAGCTTCTGAGATTCCCCTCATCGTGACCATCGGCACCAGATGCTGCAACATTCCCATTTGCGCCATCGGGGCAAGAAAATAGGTGGCAGCGACCCAGAAAAAGGCCCGGGTCTTCAGCGCCTCCCTCAGGGGCCAGCCGTCTCCGGACACAGGGAGGGGGTGGGACGGGAAAACGGATCCCTTCTCCTTCCGGCCTCCCTCGGCGGTGTCCCCATCCGGCAGCAGTCCCATTTCATCCGGACTACCCTTGATGACAAAAAACGCGATGGGCAGTGCCAGTAACCATACGAGAAGGCCGAGAACGACAAAGGATACTCGCCAGCCGAAATGGGCATTGATCAGACCGGTCAGTGGCGCCATAACCAGTCCTCCCACGGCAATGCCCACCATCGCTGAACCGATAGCGGTCCCGCGTCGCCGGATGAACCACCTGGAAAGCACGCTGCTTACCGGGATGAAGCCGATACCCGTTGACCCCAGGGCGAGAAGGCCATAGGTCAGATACAGATACCGGAGAGACGTTGTAAAGGAGACGAGGATAAACGCAGCGCCGGAGATCAGCCCAAAAAGGGTCATGACCTTCTTGGGACCCTGTTTTTCGGTGATGTAGCCGACAAAAGGACCCGCGAGACCATGGATGATCATATAGATCGATATGGTGAGCGATATTTCGGTGCGGGACCAGCCGAAGTGATCCTCAAAAGGTTTGATGAAGACGCCAAAGGAGTAAAATCCGGCACCGGAGAACAGAAAGAGCAGGACAAAGCAGCCCGCAACGATCCAGTAGCCGTAAAACAGAGATTGCCTATTCTCCTTCATTACACCATCTCACTAATGTGGCGGACGGTAACCGGCAGTCCATGTCTTCGTATGCCATGGGACAGATGAAGGATACATGCCGGACAGGAGGTGACGAGGACATCTGCACCGGTTGTCTTCAGGTTCTCGATTTTTCGATCCAGAATCCTTGCCGATAGATCTCGATGGGACAGCGCATATGCGCCCGCACCCCCGCAGCACCAGTCGGCTTCCGGCATTTCCCTGAATTCGATTCCTGGAAGCGCCTTGAGAAACGCCCTGGGTTCTTTCACCAGGCCCTGACCCCGACTGGCGTGGCAGGGGTCGTGATAGGTCACGATGAGGGTCCGGTCATCAGAGCGGTCGGTGTGCTTTGTTTCGGCCAGCATTTCGACGATATCTCTTACCTTCGTTGCGATCTGTTCGGCCTGTTGGAATCGGGCACCTTCTTTTGGGAACAGGGAGGGATACTTCTTCAAGAATGAGGCGCAACTGGCGCAATCGGTCACCAGCAGATCGAATGTCTTGCCGGAGAGTGCCTCCAGATTCTTTTCTGCCAGGGCTTGTGCCGCTCCAATATCGCCATAGACTTGGGCGGGCAGACCGCAGCAGCAGTTGTCCATCACAGTGACGCTTTTCGCGATGGTTTTCAGGATGTCAAAGGTGGCTTCGGTGGCCCTTGGGTTGAGAAGGTCTGCCCCGCATCCGACAAAATATCCGATCCTGGGAAGCTCCTCGTTGCTACCGGAACGACCCTCGTTGCCACCGGAACGACCCACAATACCGGGATACATCCCCGGTTTGTATTTCTCTCTAAAGGCCGGGATAGCGAGCTGATCAATAGCCCCATCGACGAGAAGCGCATCCTGCCCGAATATTTTCAGCAATCCCAGCGCCTGGGAAAGGCGTGAGACCCCTGTTCTTTTCCCCAGGGAAACGGATCGGGCCGCTGCTCTCAATCGTCGGGGGTAGGGCAGGAGATGCTCGAACAGCAGGCGATGGATCGGCTTTCTTCCCACGCGGTTCAGATATTCGGATCGTGCTCCTACCATGAGGTCTGCTGTGGGTATTGCCGGAAAGCAATTGGCGGTGCATGCGCCGCAGAGCAGGCAATCAAACAGGGGGTCTTCCAGGTCCTGTGACCAGTCCAAACGATCCTCGACAATTGCCCGCAAAAGGGCCAGACGTCCCCTTGCCACCCCGGACTCATGACCGGTGGAACGAAAGACCGGGCATGCCGCCTGGCAGAAACCGCAGCGGTTGCATTGGGAAATGCTGTTATAGGACTCTGAAATACTCATTTGTTTCTGCCTGGAAGACGGCCGGGGGAAAAGACACCATGGGGATCGAGGGCGCTCTTGATGCGATGCATGATCTGCCAATCGGATCGCGGGCGTCCAAAGACATCCCATTTTTCCTTGAAGGACGTCGGCGCTTTTTCAAGCGTTACATTGGCGGTGTAAGTGTGGGCTAGGTCGCAGATCATCGCCCAGTCTTTATCGGTCAAGTCATCCCACCGGGAAACCATTCTTCCGGAGAGAAAATCGATTGAGACCATCCCTTTAGCAATGCGGGGCATCATCTCCTTTGCGACATCACCGACCCGATCCAAAGGGGTATCGACACGAACTGTAAAAGGGGATTCATCGTATCGGTCATATATACTGTCCAGGATCCCTTTGTGAACATCATAGTCGGTCTGATCCGGAGACCGAAATCCCTGTTCTTTCAGCAACGCCGATGCTTGTTCCCCTTGATATGCAACGGTTTCGGCAAAACCTTCAAAACCGGCATACAGCCGCCAATCCAGCCCAGCGACGTCCGAGTCTTCTGATATACCGGCAACTGCAACAACGAAAGCAGGCTCCCATACCGATTCAATGAGTCGGCTGGCTGCTGCCGTACACATCGCCAACGAACCGGTGCCGGTGATCGCTGTACACTGTTCCGGCCTTGCAGCAATGCGAAGGGTTGCTTCGGTGATGAACCCGAGGGTTCCCAGAGAGCCGGCTATCAGTCGGGTCATATCGTATCCGGCAACGTTTTTTACCACCTTCCCGCCGGTTGAAATGAATTGGCCCTGGCCGTCGACATAGCGCAATCCGAGCAAGAGATCCCGGGGGGCACCGTAATACCCTCTTTCCGGTCCGCTGGCTCCCAGAGCGATCATGCCGCCCACCGAATAGTCACTGTCGTGAGAAACCGGGGGCCGGATCGGCAACCACTGATCGTGCTGGGCCAGGTGGCTCTGAAGCGTGGTAAGGGGCATTGCTGCCCCTACGGTGACGACCTGATTGGCCGAATCGATCTGGATGATGGGGGCAACGCTGCCGCTGGTGAGTGGTGTTACGGTTTCCCGGAGCAGATTGCCGCGGTCACTGTGGTTTCCCAAACCGACCGGTGACAGGTGAAGACCGCTTTTAATGGCATTGCGGACCGCATCGATGATTTCCTGTTCCGGTGCGCCGGCGCGTAATTCGGCCGATCCCATCGGTCTTTCCGGTGAGGGCTCCGGGAACATCTTCCCCGGATTGAGCAGGTTCTTGGGGTCAAAGGTTCGCTTAATCACGCGCTGGGTGTCAAGATCTGCTTCGGTAAATACCAGTTCCATGGCGGCCTTTTTCTCAAGGCCCACGCCATGTTCGCCGGTTATCGTTCCCCCCAACGCGACGCATGCAGCCATGATTTGCCTTCCGGCTTTCTTGGCCCGATCCGCCTGGTCACCTTCTCTTGCATCGAAGAAGATCAGGGGGTGCAGATTTCCATCGCCGGCGTGAAAGACATTGCCGTGTCTGAAACCGTTTTCTTCAGCGATTTCGGCAACCTTTTCCAGGGCATCGGGAAGTCGTGTCCGGGGAACCGTGCAGTCGTTGACGATATAGTTGGGTGAAATCCGGGCAACAGCACCGAACGCTCCACGTCTTCCTTCCCAGAGCCGCTGGCGCTGATCGTCATCTTCGGCTTTTCTCACCTCCCGGCAGCCGTTGTCCATACAGATGTCGTGAATCCGCTGGGCCTGGTCATCAAGGCCAACGCGGGGTCCCTCCACTTCGATGATGAGAACCGCTGCGGCATCCCGAGGGTAGCCGCATGCGTAACTGTCTTCCACCGCTTCGATGATCGGTGTGTCCATCATTTCGAGTGTCGCCGGAGTGATGCCGGCAGCGGTGATGTCCGATACACTACGGGCCGCATCGGCGACAGCGTCATATATGGCCAGGAGGGTAATAAGAGACTCGGGTTTTGGCAGAATCCGGACGGTGATTTCCGTTACGATTCCCAGCGTGCCTTCGCTGCCTACCAGGAGACCGCGAAGATCGTAACCCGGTGGATCGAGGGACGCTCCCCCTATCCGGACCACCTCGCCATCGGCGAAAACAACCGTCATGCCGAGAATATGATTGGTGGTTACACCGTATTTCAGGCAATGGGGCCCACCTGAATTTTCCGCAGTATTGCCACCGAGGGTGGCGACTTTCTGACTGGCAGGATCCGGCGCGAAGAAAAAACCCTCTGGAGAAAGGGCATTTTGGAGTTCTAAATTCGTTACTCCCGGTTGAACCACTGCCCATCGGCCCGTTGGACAGATGCGGAGGATGCGATTGAGACGGGTCAGGCCAATGACCAGTCCGCCATCGGTAAGTATTGTTCCACCGGAAAGGTTCGTGCCGAATCCCCGGGGTACGAAAGGCACGCCCGTGTCATGGGCCAACCGGACAACTCGAGAGACCTCGCCGGTGTTACCGGGAAAGGCAACGATATCCGGGATGCCTCTGACCTGAGACGCGTCATAGGAATACAGTTCTCTATCCGTGGGACGGACCGAAACATGAGGTTTGCCGACAATCCGTTTCAGATTGCGGTGAAGCTTATCTGGTTTCATATTCTGAAGGTATCTAGCCACAAAGACACGAAGGCACAAAGGGTCTTGATCCCTACCGGGTTCCGCTCAGGTCGTGTGCTTTTCATCGGATCCTTGATGAACTCGTAAAAAGTCAGATATCATCATTTTCTGTCATTCCCGCGAAGGCGGGACACGTAGTGAAGCGTAGCGCTCATCCAGTGTTTTCAATAGGTTCTGGACTCCCGCCTTCGCGGGAGTGACGGTCTTTCAGACTTCTTACGGGGCCGTCATCCTTGAGCCCTCGGAGGTATCGTGCAGCTTTTCGGCCAATGCATCCATGCTGCGAAAAGGGTTGGTGATATCGGTTTTTGAGATCAGGTCAAACACGGATGCCTCCCCGCCGAGGGTCTCAATGCCCCAGCTGCCGAAGCGTTCTCTGAACAGCACATACACCCATTGGCATCGATTGTGTTTTCGGATCGCTTCAATATTGTTTTCCAACAGGAAGTCGCCGTGTTTTTCCATGGTGGCAACGAGCTCTTCCTGACCCCATCCCTCCAGGGCCGAGGCCATGATGATTTCAAGGTTCCAATCGCTTTCCCCTGTTGGATTCAATGTGCCGGCGGTCTTTAGATCGTTGTATGCTCTCATGGCAAGGTTCTTCTGGTCCCCCTTGTTGATCAACAGCACATGGGGGATCTCCATTATCCCGGCTTTTAAATACTGCAGGACATCGCCGCTGCCCGGCTGGACCACAAAGACAATGGTATCCACTACCTGGTCTATCTCTGTTTCCGATTGTCCCACACCGACGGTTTCGACAAGGATGATGTCAAAGACCGCCTCAAATACCGTGAGACAATGGCGGGTCTGCCATGCCAGACCGCCGAGGTGACTGCCGGCAGCCATGCTTCGTATAAAGACCCCGGGGTCCGTGGCGTCATAGGCGATTCGGACCCGGTCTCCGAGCAGTGCGCCGCCGCTTTTCCGACTGCTCGGATCAACGGAAATGATGCCGACACTCTTGTTCCGGGACCGGTATTCGGGGATGATATGGGAGATCAACGAGGATTTTCCGGCACCCGGCGGTCCGGTGATACCGATGACATGTCGTCTGGGTTTCGCCTTGCTGCTAAGTACCTCAAGCAGTGCTCGGGCTTGCTCAAGACTTTCCGGTCGACGGGTCTCCAGCAGGTTGAGGGCGGCGGCTACCGCTGCCTTATCTCCCCCGAGACGCGCTTCAATATCTATATTGGCCTTTTCAACCACGGTTCCATCCAAACAAACACTTTTGCCACAAAGGCACTAAGGCACCAAGAAAAGATATTTAGAGTGTTTCTGCTGTTCCTTAGTGTCTTTGTGCCTTTGTGGCTATCCTTGAGTCAGGCTTATGACAGAGTGATGTCGTTGGCCTGGGCAACGATATCGGTGATTTCATCCATGATCTGATCTAAATTGTAATCTTTCGGGGCATAGACTTTCTGAATGGCATCGAGACCCATTTTCTCGATATCATCGTCGGGAATAATGCCCCCAAGCACCAGGGGAATCTCTTTCAACCCCCGTTCTTCCATGCATCGAATTACTTCGGGGACCAGCATAAGATGGGAGCCGCTGAGGATCGAAAGCCCAACGACGTGGACACCTTCCTGCAGGGCGCTTTCGGCAATCTGCTCCGGTGTCAACCGGATGCCCTCATACACGACCTCCATTCCCACATCCCTGGCCTTGACAGCAATCTGTTCCGCACCATTGGAGTGACCGTCGAGACCGGGTTTGCCGATAAGGATTTTCAGGTTTCGGCCGAGTTTTTCATTGAGCCGGCGGACCTTGGCGTTGACCCGGGCGGTGTCTTCGTGTGTGACATCGCCCATGGAAATACCGGCGACACCTGTCGGGGCTCTGTATTCCCCAAAGACCTCTCGCAGGGCATCGGTCCACTCGCCGGTGGTCACACCGGCATCTGCGCATGCGATGGATGCCGGCATGATGTTGTTGCCGGCATCCACATCTTTTCGAAGTTGATCCAGAGCGGCGGCCACCCGGTCCGCATCCCTTCGTTTCCTGAAATCCACCAGCGTTTCAATCTGTTCGGCGCCGGCGGCATCATCGACTTTTAGAAAGGATCGATCCATGCCTTCCAGCAGCGGCGAGGGTTCTTCTTCCGTAAATCGATTGAGTCCGACGACCACCCGATCTCCCCTGGCGATATCCTGCAACCGTTTGGCATTGCTTTCCACCAGGCTGGTCTTCATGTAGCCGCTCTCCAGGGCTTCGATGGTACCCCCCATTTCCATGATCCGGTCCAGTTCTTCTTGAGCCGCATCTTCCAGTTCCTTCTCCTTAGCCTCAATAACCGTTGAGCCCTCGAAAATATCTTCGTATTCCAGGAGATCCGTTTCAAAGGCTGCGATCTGCTGCAACCGCAGACTCAACTGCTGGTCCCATTTTCTGGGAAGACCCAGGGCTTCATTCCACGCGGGCAGCTGGACGGACCGGGCACGGCCGGTTTTACTCAATACGACGCTGAGAAATTCGTAGATGATCCGGGCAATGTTGTTTTCCGGTTGCTGTCCTGTCAACCCGAGACTGTTGACCTGGACCCCGTAGCGAAATCGTCTCATCTTCGGATCGTCGACCTTATAGCGTTCCAGGCAGATCCGGTCCCACATGTGGGTAAATACCCGAATCTTACACATCTCTTCGATGAAGCGAATCCCGGCGTTAAGGAAGAAAGAAACCCGACCCACCACTTTCGGAAAATCCTCCGGCCGGACATCCCCACTGGACTGAACGGTGTCGAGAACCGCTATTGCATTTGCCAGCGTAAAGGCCAGTTCCTGGATCGGGTTGGCGCCGGCTTCCTGCAGGTGATAGGAGCAGATATTGATCGGATTCCATTTGGGTATGTGGTTCACTGTATAGCTGATGACCTCTGCGGTAAGCCGCATGGATGCTTTGGGGGGAAAGATATACGTTCCCCGGCTCAGGTACTCTTTCAGGATGTCATTCTGGATGGTTCCTCTCAGCTGGGAGATATCTGCACCCTGTTTCTTGGCAGTAGAAAGATAAAGAGCAAACACCCAGGCCGCCGGGGCATTGATCGTCATGGAGGTGTTCATCTTTTCAATGGGGATTTCGCTAAAGAGGGTATCCATGTCTTCATGAT
>JAZFSW010000622.1:0-2459 GCA_036446375.1 Desulfobacterales bacterium
AGAAGTCTGCCGAAGCCACGCTTGAAGAACCGAAGACAGCAAAAGAGAAAGCAAAAAAGGTAAAGAAGAGCGCCGCGGCAAAGATCATCAAGCTCGGTTCTGCGCTGAAGCCTGAAGCCCGGAAAGCGGCCCCATCTGCCAAGACGCGCGCCAAGGACGAACAAGCGAAATTCCGAAAAGTGCCCAAGGCCAAGAAAGTGCAACCGGACGTGCAGACGCCGGAACAGGCACTTTCCGATAAAGGCGGCAAAGATAAGAAAGGGAAAAAGCGCCCGGATGAGGATTCACAGGACAAACGGTTTTTCAAGAAGAAGATATCCTTCAGGAAGAAAGCGGTTGTTGAAGGCAACGAGCTATATACGAAAGATACCCGATCCCGGAAGGGCCGGGGTCGAAAGGGGCAGAGACCCAGACCTTCTGCTAGTGATCTGAAGCCTCTGATCACGACGCCGAAAGCAATCAAACGGCGGGTGAAGATAGATGATACGATCATACTTGCCGAATTGGCCAAGCGCATGGGGATACGATCCAGTGATATGATATCGAAATTGATGTCGATGGGGGTTATGGTGACGGTAAACCAGACGATCGATTTCGATACCGCTGCACTGGTTGCTGCAGAATTTGAGTTCGAACTGGAGCGAGCCGCATTTGAGGAAGAAGAGGTTATCAATGTTAAGGCCGACAATCCGGAAGATCTCGTACCACGGCCGCCGGTCGTAACGATTATGGGGCATGTGGATCATGGTAAGACCTCTCTTCTGGACGTGATACGCAAAACCAATGTTACCGATGCTGAGTTCGGCGGCATTACACAGCATATCGGTGCATATGATGTTTCCCTGGACAAAGGTCACATTATCTTTCTCGATACTCCCGGTCACGAAGCGTTCACGGCCATGCGTTCGCGCGGTGCAAGTATCACCGATATCGTGGTTCTTGTTGTGGCTGCCGATGATGGTGTTATGCCGCAGACGATCGAAGCGATTGACCATTCCCGGGCCGCCGGTGTGCCGATCATCGTTGCGGTGAACAAAATCGACAGGGATAATGCGGATATTGAACGGGTCAATCGCGAGCTTTCAGAGGTCGGCCTGATGCCTGAAGAATGGGGCGGTGATGCGATATTTGTAAAAGTCTCTGCCAAAGAAAAAACAGGGATCGATGAGTTGCTTGAGATGATCCTTCTCCAGGCCGAACTCCTTGAGCTTAAAGCCAATCCCACAGCGCTGGCTAAGGGTCGCGTAATCGAAGCGAAACTGGATTCGGGTAGGGGGGCCATTGCCACGATATTGGTGGAAAATGGCACCCTACATACCGGCGATACCGTTGTCTGTGGCGTTCGCTATGGTAAGGTTCGCGCGATACTCAATGACCGGGGGGGTAGAGTTGAAGAAGCCGGTCCATCGCTACCGGTAGAGATTGTGGGTCTGTCCGGTGTTCCGGATGCCGGCGATGAATTCATGTGCCTTGAAAATGAGAAAAGTGCTAAACAGGTCAGCATTCATCGTGCCCAGAAGCTGCGTTCCAAAGAACTGGCCCAGACCAGCCGGCTTAGCCTTGAGGGTCTTTTCGATCAGATGGGCGAAGGGGAGGTCAAGGACTTAAACATCATCCTTAGAGCAGATGTGAAAGGCTCTATCGAGGCAATTGCCGATGCGTTGAACAAACTGACCAATGCTGAAGTAAACATCCATATTGTCCGATCTGCCACCGGCACCATTACCGAATCGGATGTCAACCTGGCTGGTGTATCCGATGCCATCGTCATCGGGTTTAATGTTCGTCCCAGTTCCAAAGTTCAGTCGCTGGCCAATGAAGAGAAGGTCGAGATCCGGTTCTACACGATCATCTACGATGTGATCAAGGATGTCAAAGATGCTATTCTCGGTATGATGGCACCGACCTTTAAAGAGGAAATTCGGGGAAACGCCGAGGTGCGGGAGGTCTTTCACATTCCCAAGTTTGGGACGATTGCCGGATCTTATGTGATCGAAGGCGAGATCCAGCGGGGTCTGAATGTTCGACTGTTAAGGGATGGGGTTGTTTTATATGATGGAAAAATCGGATCCCTCCGGCGATTCAAAGACGATGTGCGAGACGTACAGATCGGATATGAATGTGGTATCGGCATAGAGAATTACAATGACGTCAAGCAAGGCGATGTCATTGAATGCTATGCGGTTGAAGAGATAAAGCCTGTGTTGGAATAGGCAGCCATCTCGCTTCGACATCTACGCGTGTGAACGAATGCTTGCGTTGGCCCTTAAACGGTATGTGACGGGTATCGGCAACTATGGTTATCGGCTTCGGTATTATGACCTTTCGGCTGCATGACTGTCGTTCTTTGAAATCCAAGAGAAAGATTGTTAAAGGGATTATCAGTCAGGTGCGCCGCCATTTCGATGCGTCCGTGGCAGAGGTCGGATCTAATGATGCCCACCAGAGAGCGGAGATTG
>JAZFSW010000623.1:0-5740 GCA_036446375.1 Desulfobacterales bacterium
CTTTCGCCGGCCGATTTCTATCGAACGGCCCATCAGAAAATCTATGCCGCCATCGGAGAGCTTTTCTCAAAGAATGAGCCGGTGGATCTTGTCACCCTCACCACATACTTGCGGGATAAGAACCAACTTGACGAGACGGGAGGCGCATCGTATCTGGCTCAACTGGTCGACACGGTACCCCTTGCTGTTAACCCTCAGCACTATGCCAGGATCGTTCACGATAAGGCCTGTCTAAGACAGCTCATCGAAAAAGCGAACACGATTGTAAAAAATTGTTTCGAGAACCAGGGGGATGTTGAAGCACTGCTTGATCTTGCCGAGACCTCTATCTTTGAGATTGCCGGGGAAAAGATCAAGCCCGCCTTCTACCCCATGAATGAACTGATTGAACAGAATATCGATGCCCTGGAAGAACGCCAGGGCAACAAGGCCCTCGTAACCGGCGTTCCCACCGGATTCACCGATCTGGATCATCTTACCTCCGGATTTCAAAACTCTGACCTTATCATTCTTGCGGCGCGACCCAGTATGGGAAAGACCGCTCTTGCACTGAATATCGCAAGGAATGCGGCCATTGATGGCGGCGTTCCCACAGCTGTCTTCTCTCTGGAAATGTCCAAGGAACAGCTATCCATGCGAATGCTTTGTGCAGAGGCAAGGGTCGATTCCTTCCGCTTGCGCAGCGGGTTCCTCAGCGCTGACGACTGGTCCAGTCTGACCGATGCTGCCGGTGTTCTGAGCGAGGCGCCGGTCTATATCGATGATTCCCCGGATATTTCCGCGATGTCCATCAGAGCAAAGGCCCGACGACTGAAAAAAGAAAAGGGTCTGGGCTTGATCATCATCGACTATCTGCAGCTGATGCGCGGGCATGTTTCCTCCGAACGCCGGGACCTTGAGATCTCTGAAATATCCCGCGCCCTGAAAGCCCTTGCCAAGGAGCTTGCCCTTCCTGTGCTTGCCCTGTCCCAGCTGAACCGAAAGCTGGAAGAACGCAGTGACAAGCGGCCCCAGCTTTCCGATCTAAGAGAATCCGGCGCACTAGAACAGGATGCCGATGTGGTGGCTTTCATCTACAGAGACGAGGTGTATAACAAGGATGAGATGAATCCCCAGAAGAATAAGGCCGAAATACTCCTCAAGAAACAGCGTAACGGCCCGACCGGCGAAGTGGTCCTGACATTCCTCGATACCTATACCCGGTTTGAAAACTATTCGGATGCGCCGCATTAAGGGTTCAAGCTCCCCCTTGCGCCTTACCGTGCAACACCGCCTATGAAAAGGCTTTTCGGAAACACAGCCAAATTAAAGGCCGATCAGATTCGACGGCTTGGTAATCTATACCGCCGCCGCCTGCCTGTCCAATTCCTCATCACCTCTGAACTTGCCCTGGAAATCGGCAGACTTTCCCAGGAACTCCGCCGTCAGATAGGACTGCTCATCAATCGCCAGGGTAAGGTCGTCTATGTTATCATCGGTGACCACCAGGGGCTCATGCTGCCCGATACGAGTGATTATCGGGTCGCGCCGGACCGCCTGCGAGGATTGCGATGCATCCACACCCATCTGAACGCCGAATCACTGACCCGGGATGACCTTACCGATCTGGCCTTTCTGCGGCTCGATTTGATAGCAGCCATTGTCATTGATGATGAGGGTCAACCCCTCGAGATCCACGCCGGCCATATTCTGCCGAGAGCCAGCGATGGCCTGCCCTATGAGATCCTGCCCCCCATAAAGCCCAATCGCCTCGACATCGGATGCCTTGATCTGATCCAGGCCCTTGAAAATGAGCTGGCCCAGATTCGATCCGCTGCCGATACGGATCCGGGAAAGGAATTGGCACTTCTGATAAGCGTTACCACAGCATCCCGGGCAATGGCGGAAGATTCATTGGCCGAACTGAAGGAATTGGCCATCTCCAGCGGCATGCAGGTGGTGGGAACGATACGCCAGCACCGCAAGACAAAGAACCCACGGTTCCTCATGGGCCTGGGTAAACTGAAGGATCTTGCGATCATCGCCCTCCAGAAGGGCGCAACCGTTATCGTTTTTGACCAGGAGCTGAATCCATCGCAAATCCGCTCCATTACCGACCGGATCGAGCTGAAAGTCATCGACCGAACCCAGTTGATTCTTGATATCTTCGCCCAGCGTGCCCAATCAAGAGAAGGAAAACTCCAGGTCGAACTGGCACAGCTGAAATATCTCCTTCCCCGGCTTATTACGAAAAACACAGCCATGTCGCGGCTGACCGGGGGTATTGGCGGCCGGGGTCCCGGAGAAACCCGCTTGGAAATCAACCGGAGAAGGGTTCGTGACACCATCGTCCGATTGGAGAAGCAAACCTCAAATGTAGGCAAACAGCGCAAGCAGCAAAGGGCCCGACGGCAAAAGCGGGGGCTTCCGATTATATCGATCATCGGATATACCAATGCGGGCAAATCAACACTCCTCAATACCCTCACAAAGAGCAATGTCAGGGCGGAGAGCCGGCTGTTTGCCACCCTGGATCCTGCCAGCAAGCGCCTGCGATTCCCCAGGGATGTTGAAGTCATTATCACCGATACGGTTGGATTCATAAAAGACCTGCCCAAGGATCTCCTTGTGGCGTTTCGCGCCACCCTTGAAGCGCTGGAAAGTGCCGATCTGCTCCTTCATGTGATCGATATCAGCAATCCGCGATTTGAAGATCAAATCGAATCGGTGGAAAGAATTCTCCGGGAACTGAACCTGAACCATATCCCGATTATCCGCATTCTAAACAAACAGGACCGAATGGACCCATCCGTGCTCGGCCCGCTGCGCCAGCGCCTCGACGGTACCGCTGTTTCTGCCAACGACCGCTCAACGCTCCCGCCGCTCATCGGCATGCTGGAAGACTCGATCCTGAAGATCCGCCCATCAATGGTGTAGGGATTCTTATCCAACCGCGACAATAAAGAGACGCAATCATTTGCATTGATTGGGACATCAGTGCCTTAGACCGATTTGCTGTTTTTTCGGCCGATAATTCGGTTGACTTTCCCTGATGAACCGATGTACGAATACGAGCTTATGGATTTGGACCTGATAAAGAGAATCGGGGTTGGTGCCGCTTACAAGGGTGCTGAAGTTATTCGCACGTGTTTCGGAAAGATCTCGCAGATCAATAAGAAGGGCGCCATTGATCTGGTAACGGAAGCCGATGTCGGTTCTGAAGGTGAAATAATCAGGGCCATACGGGATAGATTCCCAGACCATAGCATTCTGGCTGAAGAAAGTGGTTTGAACCAGGGATCATCCGATGGTCAATGGATAATCGACCCCCTGGATGGCACCACCAATTTTGCTCACCGGGTACCGATATTTGCCGTTTCCATCGCCTTTTCGTTAAAGGGCACGATTGTCGTCGGCATTGTTTTGAACCCGATGACAGGGGAACTTTTCACTGCAACAGCGGGACAAGGCGCCACGCTCAATGACAAACCGATCGCCGTGTCCAATACAGCACCCCTGTCAGAGAGCCTGCTGGTAACCGGTTTTCCCTATGACTTTCAGGAAAACCTCAGACCATTGCTGGACCGGTTCTCTGCCTGTCTCTGTGCAGCCCAGGGGGTGCGGAGGCTCGGCTCGGCAGCCCTCGACCTTTGCTTTGTGGCATGCGGGCGACTTGAAGGATACTGGGAACAAAACCTTCACCCTTGGGATACGGCAGCCGGCATGCTCATTGTCAAAGAGGCGGGGGGCGTTGTCACGGATTTCGGCAACACACCCTTTGGTATTGACCAGAAGGAAATTCTTGCCACCAACGGCAAAATACATAAAGAACTGCTCGGAATACTGGAGCTTAGGAAGAATCCATGAAAGATATGTTAGTCGACGATCTGTTATCAGAAAATCATCTGGGATGTTTTGGCCGGTTCAGCATTGAAGATTCAGTCTGCAAGAACCTATGTGCATTGCGCCTGCGATGCAGTACGGATCACGAACAGAACGATCGCCTGGAGCTCTTGGAAGAGCTCGTATCTGCCGATACGATGTTTATGAGAATCCAGTAGCACACTCTCTGCTATATTTTCAGCTCCTCGCCGATAAACCGGATCGTTGGGTCATCGGAAAACAGATGGGGATTGAAGATATTTTCGGGGTCATATTTTGCTTTGAGGCGGCCTAGCTCTTCCTTTCTTTCCGGATCGGAGAGTTTGAACAACTCGAGACCCAGGCCGTGCTCCTTGCGCTTGATGGTATAATACTTCTCATCATTAATTACCGCATCATTCAACTCCCGCGTTAACTCCCAGGCTTTCAGATACTCCGTCTTATTTACAAGCGCTTGCGGTCTGTAATGGATCACGATGCCATCGATATACTGATGCCCAATGGGCCGACCCGGCAATTTCCCTTCACATATTTCAAATATCTTTTCGAGAACGATTCCCAGTTTTGAGGGTCGTGTGACGTAGATATCTTCAAATCCCGGAAGAGCGACCCGGCCGGTTGATTTGCCGGTAGCAGCCTTTCTGACCCCAAGCATGATGTTCATGTTCTCGATGGAAATCCGCTTATAGTCTACCCCAGCGTATTCTCCGACGATGCTTTCCAGATCAGCCATACCCTTTCGCTCTCCCTGGTATAAAATCAGCATCTTTCGATTCCGTTCATCAACCCTGAGAAAATCAGCCAACGCCTCATTCTTCCACAGAGGATCATCGGCCGCCAATAGCAGGGCATCGATAAAAAGAAACTCCGCGTTCAGAAAGGTACAATTCTTCTGGGTATCCTCAATCAAGGTCCCCATGACTTCCCCGATTTCCGAAATATCATCCGACTGGTAAGACAATACCACACTATCGGTTTCCGATGGCTTGAGGATCGGTACGATCAGCACACCGATCTCCAGTATCACACCCAGGGTGCCCTGACATCCACCCATGGCTTCGATTTCCTTCTTATCCCGGATTTCAATGGTCTTCACCTCTCCATCATCTACCACCAACTTCAAGTAGCCGACAATATCCTTGAAGGTTCCGTATCGGGGGGTACCGTTTCCACCGGCATTGGTGGCAAAATTACCGGCGATGCTCGACCAGCCGGAAGAAGGAACCACCGCGGTGTGGTAATTCATCTTTTTCAAATGTCGGTCCAGCTCATCGGTTGAAAGCCCGCCACCGACGATAGCGTACAACTCACGGTCATCCTCGTCACCGATCTGTGTGGGCTGCAACTCCCGGTCAACAATTCTTATCTCCGGTTTTCTTTGACGCATCCCCCATTGATCACAGACGCCCAACCGGTCCACCACCATCAGAATCCCATTTTCACCGGCCAGGGCAGCCCCTGCAGTACTTGACCCCATGGCACGGGGGGTGATCGACAATTGCTGTCCGGAGGCATACGTAACAATCTTTTTCACTTCGGACTCGTTCTTGGGAAACACAACGGCAAACGGTAATCCCAGTGTCAGAAAGGAGGCATCGCTCTGATACTGCGAGCCAAGGTCTT
The DNA here is from genome assembly GCA_036446375.1 of Desulfobacterales bacterium. Taxonomy (GTDB): domain Bacteria; phylum Desulfobacterota; class Desulfobacteria; order Desulfobacterales; family JAZFSW01; genus JAZFSW01. Next base: position 5,485 of record JAZFSW010000623.1, read on the forward strand.
CCCTGGATACGATATTCTCTTCCCGACAGTATTGATGGAATTTCTCTTTATCGGTCATGGCCTTTATATTTCATAATAAGAAAAATGGTTTAGCCACAAAGGCACAAAGACACCAAGATCATAGGACAATATCCTTGTGTGGCATATGGCTCATCTGCAGCTGTCTCCTGTAGCGGGTCTCTCCGGTCGGATAGCGGCAACAAGATATTTATCATTTCTTTGTGTCTTTGTGCCTTGGTGGCAGCATTAAGTTAGT
>JAZFSW010000624.1:0-3058 GCA_036446375.1 Desulfobacterales bacterium
CAGCCCTCTCTCTGTTTTCAGCCACTCATTCCTGGCTGGGTTCCAATCGTATTTCATGATCGCAGTGTACATCGTTTGCATGTACAAATCAAGGCGCGCCAGCTTCTTGCGGGACCGTGATATGAGGAACAGGCCGGAGAATTCCTTCTCATGAATCAGAGCAAGCCATTTCCCCATTTGGCCTTGACATGCCGGCCCCATTTGCCTACTCTCAACACCATTGTCAGCGGGGTATCGATACCCACGGGGAGGGGTGAATTGAGCCATCTCCCACGGGGCATCCGCCCTTTCTCAGTCCTAATCCATCAAAATGAAAACAGGGGGAGTCAATCATGGGAACTGCCGCTCGCGTAGCCATCTTACCGCAGGATACAGCAACACTTCGCATCGAAGAGGTCGATCTGCCCGATCCCGGACCGACGCAGGTCATCGTCAAGCAATATGCATCAGGCATCTGCCATTCTCAGTTGCATGAGATTCACACGCCGAGACGCGGGCCGGTTATTCTGGGTCACGAATCGACCGGTGTTGTTCTCAAGGCAGGAGATGCGGTCAGTCATGTGAAAGAAGGGGACACGGTACTGGTTACCTGGGTACCCCGGGATGCGGACAACGCCACCGGCCGGCCGACCCGATCCATGCTGGATGTTTCCGATGGCCAGGCCAGATCACAGAATGTCTTTACCTGGGCGGATCACACCATCGTCGATGAACAGTATGTGGTAAAGGCCGATCCGGATATCAGTAGGGATGTCACCTCCATCATCGGTTGTGCCGTCATGACCGGTGCCGGTGCGGCGATGCATACGGCAGGTGTAAAGTCCGGTCAGACCGTTGCGATCTTCGGCGTTGGCGGCGTGGGGTTGTCGGCGATTGTCGGTGCCAGGATGGCCGGTGCAGCCCAGATCATCGCCATCGATCTTGATGACGAAAAATTGGCGTTAGCTAAGACCTTCGGTGCCACCCATGTGATTAACGCAGCCAAAGACGAACCGGTAGCCGCCATCCATGCCCTCACGCCCCGGGAAGGGGAATTCGGTATGTTCGGGGTGCCCATCACCGGTGTGGATTTCGCCTTTGACTGTATCGGCATCCGCCAGACCATGGAGCAGATCGTTCCGGCCGTGCGGGGCTGTCATTTCGGTGTCCACAATGGCGGAACTGCCGTGCTGGTGGGCGTACCCCAGACACCGGTAGAACTCAATGCCATTGACGTTCTCATCAACGAAAAGAAATTCATCGGCAGCATCGGCGGCACCTGCTCACCGGATCGGGATTTTCCCACATTCCTCAAATGGCACAAAGATGGCGATCTGGACCTGGAAGCCATGGTTACGAAGCGCTATACCCTCGACCAAATCAATGAGGCCACTGCCGCTCTTGAAAAGGGCGAGATCCAGGGGCGGGCAATCATTGATTTTGAACTGTAGGCAAGCGACACACTGAGTCCGGAAAAATAAGAGAGAGATCCAACGCTTTGTCTGATATGGCAAAGAAGAGCAGACAGATTCGAATGCCTCTGGTCTGCCATCAATCCTAAATGCAGGAGTACACAATTATGGGTAATCTGCCGCTGTGTTACACGCCCGCTGTAGACTTGGCTCGGATGATCAAGTCTCGTGAAATCTCACCCGTTGAACTTGTGGATGCATTTCTCGATCGAATCGACGAAGTCAATCCAAAGGTTAACGCGTTTTGTACGATAACCGCCGATGCTGCCAGAGAGGCTGCGAAAAAGGCGGAGCAGGCGGTGATGGACGGCGGGGAACTGGGCCTCCTGCACGGGGTGCCGTTTTCCATAAAGGATCTGATCTACACCAAAGCCGTGAAAACGATGCAGGGCTCGAGGATGTATGAAAACGATGTCCCGGATGAGGATGCGCCCTGTGTGGAGCGTCTGAAGAACGCCGGCGGCATTCTCATGGGCAAAACCGCAACGCCTGAATTCGGGCACAAGGGCGTAACCGATTCGCCGCTGACCGGCGTGACGAGAAACCCCTGGAACCTGGATCTTACCCCCGGTGGATCCAGCGGGGGGGCCAGCGCTGAAGTTGCAGCAGGCATGACACCGCTGGCTGTTGGCACCGACGGCGGCGGCTCCATTCGGATCCCGGCTTCCCTTGCCGGAATATACGGATTGAAACCTTCCTATGGCAGGGTCCCGGTGTATCCGCCAAGTGTGCTCGATTCCCTTTCCCATGCCGGTCCCATGACCCGAACCGTGGCAGATGCCGCCCTCATGCTCTCGGTCATGGCCGGTCCCGACCACCGTGACCCCGTTTCTCTGGAAGGGGATCCGGCCGACTATTCCCAGGCACTGAACAAGGGTATAAAGGGTTTGCGAGTGGCATTTTCTCCCGATCTGGGTCGTCACCGGGTTATGCCGGATGTCGCCGATCGGGTTAAGAAAGCAGCAGGGGCATTTGAAGATTTAGGCGTGACCGTGGAAGAAATCGATCCCGGGTTCCCGGACCTGGACCGGACATTCGGTGTGTTCTGGATGGCGGGTATGGCTGCCCGGTTCGCTGAGACGCTGGCCGAATGGGAAGATCGGATGGACCCGCTTCTGGTTCAGTTCATTCAGATGGGACAGGAATTGAGTGCGGTGGACTTTGTTACGGCCCAAATGCAGCGAAATGAGTTCCGCGACCAGGTCCGCAAATTCTTTGAACAATACGACCTGCTTCTCCTGCCGACAATCGCCACGACCGCCTTTAAAGCCGGCGTACCTGTCGGCGATGCCCTGGCCGACCATCCGCTGGACGATCGAACCTGGTCTCCGTTTACACCGGCGTTCAACCTCAGCCAGAATCCTGCGGCATCCATACCGGCCGGTTTTACGGATGAAGGGCTTCCCGTCGGTCTGATGATTGTGGGGCGCAGATTTGACGATCTTACCGTGCTTCAGGCATCGGCAGCCTTTGAAGAAATAATGCCCTGGGCCGAAAAGCTTCCTCCCATATAATCCCCCGCTGGTATCCCGGCGCATCCGCCTCGTCGATGGCTGTGCTCTTGGCGCTGCCAGATCCGGATGATCCGGAGAGTTCCAAGTGAGCTA
>JAZFSW010000625.1:0-2506 GCA_036446375.1 Desulfobacterales bacterium
CCCTGCTGATTCCCAGTGTAGCCGTCTATGGGTGTCTGATATATCTGGTGCCGACAGTGGGTGTCGCCCGGCTGACCGCAAGGTTTCTCAACACGCTTGCCGGAAAACTCCTCGATTTCCCTCAATCGGTATCTGTGCTCATTCATCTGTGCATGATCTATGGGGTCCTGCATTTTGGGCGGACCTCAGCCCGTACAGAGTACTGACCTTGAAGCTGATGTTGATTGCCATCATACTCACGCTGAGTCTGAACATTATCAACGGCTATATGGGCGAATTCTCCTGCTCCCATCCCGGATTCATGGCGCTGGGAGCCTATGGTGCATCCGTATTTACAGTGCTGCTCTTTGCGGATGATAAGCTCTTCGGCCCTGCCCTTCTGCCGCCTGCCATCGGCCCGTTTATGTTCCCGATAGCACTGATGCTGGGAGGAATCGTTGCCGCTTTCGGGGCGCTGGTGGTTGCCATACCCTCCTTTAGAACGCGGGGGGATTATCTTGCCATCATTTCTCTTGCGTTTCTATTTATCGTCAAAAGCATTATCGAAAACATGGAACTGCTCGGAGGCCCCCGGGGACTGAGTCGTCAGCCGGATCTGGCGAATTTACCCACCGTGTTTATCTGGACGATCCTCTGCATCTGGACGATCAATAATTTTGTGCGATCCACCATGGGCAAAGCATTGAATGCCGTTCGGGACGACGAGACGGCTGCTGAGGCCATGACCGTCAATACCCGCCGGACAAAGGTGGTGGCCTTCACGTTTTCTGCCTTCTGGGCGGGAGTGGCCGGCGGGCTTTTTGCCCATGTTCTCAGGTATGTAAATCCGGCAACCTTCGGAATTCAAAAACTGGCGGAAGTTCTCGCCATGGTGTATTTTGGCGGACTCAATTCCGTTTACGGCTCAATCGTGGGCGCGGTAAGCCTCAGTCTTCTCAGCGAAGCCCTCAGACCCCTGGAGATATTCAAATGGATCGTCATCCCCCTTAGTCTGATCCTGGTGATGATATTCCGCCCCACGGGTCTTATCGCTTTCAAGGAATTTGATTTCATTGGCCTCATTCAACCGAAAGATAACAAAGAGTAATGCCATGGCTCTCCTTCAAATCAATAATATGACTCACTATTTCGGCGGCCTGCGAGCGGTGTACGACTACAACCTTTGCATCGAGCCGGGTCAGATCCAGGGGCTTATCGGACCCAATGGTGCAGGGAAGACCACGGTTTTCAACCTGATTACCGGCATACACACTCCCAATAGCGGAGAGATTCTTCTGGAAGGTGAATCCATTGCCGGGTGTCGTCCCCATCAGATTGCGTCAAAAGGGCTTGGCAGAACCTTTCAGGATCTTCGGTTGTGGCGACATATGACCGTGCTGGATCATGTGAAGATGGCCCGGTATTCAAAAATCCGCTATGGACTGACAGGGGCTTTTTTCGGTACACGGAAACGCCAGCGGGAGGAAGCGGCAATCACGGAAATGGCTCACGATCTTTTGCAGATGATGGGGGTGGATCACCTGGCGGACCGCCGGGTGATCCACCTTCCCTATGGTGCCCAGCGAAGAGTCGAAATGGCCCGTGCGCTGGCAACAGAACCGAAAATCCTTTTTCTGGATGAGCCAACCGCAGGAATGAACCCAGAAGAGCTGAACCAGATGATGGGAATTATCAGAACCGTTCATGAGCAGTTCGGCCTGGCGATCTTCCTTATCGAACACCGCTTGAAGGTGGTGATGGAGCTCTGCGAGAAGATACAGACCCTTGTTTTTGGTGAAGTCATTGCGGAAGGAACCCCGGAAAAAATCCAGAACGATCCCAAGGTCATTGAAGCCTATCTGGGCAAGGAGACAATCGTATAATGGTATTGTCGGTGGAAGATCTCAGGGTTTCATATGGGAATATCCGGGCCCTTCACGGTATCAATTTCCAGATCGATGAAGGTGAGATCGTCTGTATCATCGGCGCCAACGGTGCGGGGAAAAGCACAATTCTGCGGGCCATTTCCCGCCTGGTTCCCGTGGAGACTGGATCCGCCATTCGGTATAAGGATCAGGACCTGCTCAGCTATTCGGCGGACAAAGTAGTGGCTGAACTCGGAATTTCTCATGTTCCCGAGGGCAGACGCCTTTTCGGCAACCTCACGGTCATGGAAAATCTAAAACTCGCAGCGTTTGCCAGAAAGGACAAAGATGCCATTGCCCGGGATATTGCCCGTGTGTTTTCCATATTCTCCCGGTTAAAAGAACGTGTCGCTCAGCCGGCCGGCACATTGAGCGGAGGCGAACAACAGATGCTTGCCGTCGGCAGAGCCTTTGTCAGCGGCAGGAATGTAATGCTCCTCGATGAACCCTCCATGGGTCTTGCTCCCCTTTTGATGATGACTGTGTTTGATGCGCTCCGGGAGATCAATGAGGAAGGCACCACGATACTTCTCGTAGAACAGAACGCACGGCTTGCGCTGAAGTTTTCACAACGCGGCTATGTGATTGAAAGCGGCAATATG
>JAZFSW010000626.1:0-5517 GCA_036446375.1 Desulfobacterales bacterium
ACATCGAACGCCCAACATCGAATGCTGAATGAAGGGAAAAAGCAAGAGATCAAATCGGAGCTGCGCGTTGATATCCTATTGGTTGTTTGCTTTTCATTCGACGTTGGATCACGCCATGGCGTGATTGGACGTTCATCCCTCAGAGATATCCCTGTCTCTGACAACAATATCGTAAACACAGGGGATGACCACCAGTGTTAACAATGTGCCTGTAAGGAGACCGCCAATTACCGTGATGGCCATCGGGGTGCGAAGTTCAGCGCCTTCCCCCAGTCCGATGGCCATGGGTAGCAGGCCCAGCACCGTGGTGATGGTGGTCATCAGAATCGGCCGCAACCGTATTTGACCGGCCTGTGTTATGGCTTCACGTTTAGCCAGGCCGCTCTTGCGGAGTCGATTGATATAATCAATCAGAACAATGGCGTTGTTGACAACAATCCCGGCAAGCATGATGAGCCCGATGAGCACGACGACACTGACCGGCGTACCGGTAATGAGCAGTGATAATGCCACACCGATAAGAGAAAAAGGGATCGTGAACATGATGACAAACGGTTGAACCAGAGATTCGAACTGGGAGGCCATCACCAGATAGACGAGAAATATCGCCAGTGCAATGGCCAGCTTCATGCTCTCGAAGGATGTATTCATCTCCCGCTGCTGTCCGCCGATTCGGATGCGAAAATCAGGGGGTAGATCCATTTTGTCAACAATGTTCTGAATATCCTCGGAAACGCTACCGAGATCGCGCCCCTTCAGGTTCGCGGTTACCAGGGCAACCCGTTCCTGGTCGATGCGTCTGATTTCGCTGGGTCCGCGTTCAAGCGTGACATCGGCTACGGTTGCCAGCTGGATGGGGACAGCACCTGCGGTGCTGATGACCAATCGCTTCAGATCTTCGATCGTGCTGCGATCCTGCTCGCGAGCGCGCACGCGAATGTCAATCTTCCGGTCCTTCCGGTTTAATTCGGTGGGCACTTCTCCCATGACTTTGTTGCGAACGATGTTTCCGATGGAAGCGATATTCAACCCCAGGTGAGCAACCCGGCGACGGTTAAATATAATCTGCACTTCAGGATTTCCCCCCTCTGTGCTGGCCTTAATATCACGCAGACCGGAAATGCCCCTCATCTGTTCAGCAAGCGAAAGGCTGAGGCGCTCCAGTTCCTGTAGATTATAGCCGCGAATCTCCACTTCAATGGGCGTTCTGAAACTAAAGAGCGTTGGGCGGGATATTTTGTATTCCACGCCTGGAAAAGCAGCAAATTGCGACCGCAAGGTATCCATGATCCTGAGCTCTTCAGCACGGTTATCGCGATGGTCCAACTGAACATGCAATTGCCCAAGATTTCTACGCAGATCTGTGGCGCCGAACCCCATTTGTGCTGCCGTGCCTGAAACGGTGTAAATGCTCCTAACACCAGGAACCTTCTGAGAAATAGCGTTCATCTCTGAAATCACGCTCTCCGTTTCCTCCAGGGGGGTGCCGATGGGCAGGAGTACGTCCACAAAGAATTCTCCCTGGCTCATTTCCGGTATCAGTTCGGTTCCGACAAACGTGAAACCTACTAGCGACAGACCAAACAACAGTAATGTTGCACCAAGCAGTTTCCACCGGTGATTGAGAATTGCGCTCAACACAGCGGGATACGATTCTGTGAGGATGCCCATGACGCTGTCAAAGATACGATAGACCGGCTGAAACAAGCGGCCCAACAGACGACCGATTACCGATACAACACGCCAGATCAAATTGATGACAAAGGCCGGCGATAGAACAAAGAGCGTTCTCGATAGGCTTCCGATTTTCGTCTGACGCTCTGTTGACTCCTCCGGGGGAGCCGCGTCTGAAGATGTACCGGGCTGAAATTGTCGGGATGACAGCATCGGGATCAAGGTCAGAGCGACCATCAATGAAGCGAGCAGTGAAAAGGTCACTGCAAGGGCCTGATCGTTAAACAGCTGTCCTGCTATGCCTTCAACAAAGATAATCGGCACAAACACACACACCGTGGTCAGTGTCGATGCGATGACGGCCTGTCCGACTTCGGTCGTGCCTTTATCGGCTGCCTCTGTTTGTGTCAGGTTCTGTTTGCGATACCGGTCAATGGATTCAAGCACCACAATCGCATTATCCACCAACATCCCCACGCCCAAGGCCAATCCCCCAAGCGACATGATATTGAGCGATACATCGGCCAGGTACATAAAGAAAAATGTGACCACAATCGAAATCGGAATGGTGAAGCCAATGATGACCGTGCTTTTCACGCTTCGGAGAAACAGGTAAAGCACCAGAATCGCCAGCATGCCGCCGACGATGGCTGTCTGCAGCACTTCATCCACTGAATTCTTGATGAAGAGCGATTGGTCATTGACGATGGTCATGTTCAGCGGCACATTGTATTCCTTGAACTCCTTCATCACACTGTCTAGTTTCTGCTTCACCGTTCGGGCAACGGTGACCGTGTTCTTGTCGGCTTCCTTATACAGGGCGATCTCTACGGATTCCTTCCCATTGAGGTGGGTAATGATGGTTCGTTCTTTGTGCCCTTTGGAAATCTCGGCAACATCTTTAAGCAGAATCGGGGCCTGGCCCCGCATGCCGATGACGACATCCAGCATGTCGTCAATCGATTTAAACTCATTGAGCGTGCGAACGAGGAATTCGGCATCCCCATCTTTCAGCATGCCGCCGGTAAGATTCACGTTTTCCTGGGCCATTCGCTGGGTGACCTGGGTTATGGAAATTCCCAGCGCCGCCAGCCGGCCTTCATTGAGGTTGACCTGAATCTCTTCCTCCAGGCCACCGGAAACCTGAACGGATGCGACACCATCGAGAGGCTCCAGTTCCTGTTTGATGCGTTCTTCTGCAAACAGCCGCAGTGCGATCAGGCTCTCGTCGCCGGAAAGGCCGATTCGCATGATCGGATCCAGCGAAGGATCGAATCGAAGCAACAGCGGCGGATCTGCCCCTAGGGGGAGTGCCAGCATGTCGAGTTTCTCACGCACTTCAAGGGAGGCAAAATCCATCTCGGTGCTCCAGTCAAATTCCATAATCACATCCGACATACCCGGACGGGATATGGAACTGGTACGGATCACACCGGAGATGACGCCGACGGCTTCTTCGATGGGTTTGGATATCAGATTCTCGATTTCACCCGGCGCGGTACCTGCGTATTCGGTACGGATCGTAAGGGTAGGATAGGAGATATCCGGCAGCAGATCGATGGGCAGCCGATTGAAGGCCACATATCCAAAGACCACGGATGCGACCATGAGCATCGTTATGGTGACCGGACGATGTATCGAGAATTTGACGATTTTCATATGCTATCTGCCTTCTATGATTGCACAGCCCCATCTGTTTTCATCCGCATCGTTCGTGCTGTTCTAACAATACGAGACATCCATGTTGCCAGATCGTCGAGCATCACGTAGACCACCGGCATGAGAAACAGCGTCAACGGCGTACTGGTCAGCAATCCACCCACAACGGCCAGACCCACCGGCGTATACATTGCCGTTCTGCCTTGTTGAGGACCAAACAGTCCCGGGAGCAGTGCGGGCACAACGATCGGCATCAGTCCGATAACCGTTGTCAACGTTGTCATCAGGATAGGCCTCAACCGGTTGCGGCCCCCGAGGCGGATGGCCTCTTTTCGTGACATCCCGGATCGTCTGGATTTGTTGATTGCATCGATCAATATGATGCCGTTATTCACTACTAGCCCGCACACGACAATAATGCCAAGGTATGCCATGTTGGTCAGATTGGTGTCTGTTGCCCAGAAGATCAGCAGCACACCGACGATGGCAAACGGAACGGTAAACAGAATGGTAAAGGGGTGGATAAAAGATTCGAACAGCGAGGCCATAACAATATAGACCAATATCAGCGCCAGGAAAATGGCAAAATTCGATTCGGATTCCGTCTGCTGCATGAGCATCCAGTTGCGGCCCAGTCCCCAGCTATACCCCGGCGGTAGTTTAACGGTTGCCATACGGGCCGTGATCTCATTGCTTACCTTAAGCATTCCGCCCCGATCCGTATTGGCAAAGATCCGAATCATCGTCTGCCGGTTTTCTCTTCGGACCGTATCCGGTCCTTTTTTCAGTTTGAAATCTATCAGCGAGCCGAGCTGGACCATCTCGCCCTTACTGCTTCGAATAGCCATATTCTCAAGTTGCTGAAGGCTCACCCGGTCTTCTTCAGCCAGCTGAACCAGAATATTGATTTCCTTGTCCTGGGTCTTGAATCGTGAGTTGGACCGGCTGCCCAGAGCCGAACTGATCGCGCGCGCGACCTGTTGTGCAGAGACCCCATATTTTTGGGCTCTTATGCTGTCCACACGGATCTGCATTTCCTCTTCGCCCTGTTCCAACGATGTATCCACATCCTCAACACCGGGTATACCGGCGAGCAATTCCTTGATCTCTTCGGCATAGGTGGCAAGGATGGCGACATTTGCCCCCTGAAGTTCAACGCTGACACCCATATTGCTGCCGCCGCGCCCCTTCTTTCTGCCGACTCTGTATTGGATTCCCGGAATCGGTGGCAAAATGGCACGTACATCTTTATATAAGGTGTTGGTTTCTTTCTTTCCTTCTTCTTCGGGTATGAAAAAGATGGTAAAATCGGCGTGGAAATGGCCCCTGTGTTTCACATACCGGCTTGAAATCTGAGATATCTCCAGGGCCTCTTTCTTATCGAGCAGTGTCTTTTCCAAGGTGGCATACAGTGCTTCGATTTGACTGACAGTGTATATGCGTGGCAGATCGATATTCAGATCCATCCTTCGCTCGGGGGCCTGGGGCTGCCAGTCACGATCGATGTTGTTATACAGTTGCCACGATCCCCAGCCAAGAGCGACACACACAAGCAATGCCACAAACCGATATCGGATGACGTTGCCGATGGCCCTTCCATACGCATCGCTCATGCGCGTAAGGAATCGTGCCTGTGGTTTCTCTTTGCCGGTGAAAATACGGGAAGCCGCCAGGGGGATCAGCGTGAGACTGATGAAAAGGCTTGCGATGGTTGCCGTTACAATGGCGACGCCAAAATCCTTGGAGAATCTGCCCATCGATGTCTGAGACATGAACACCAGCGGCACAAATACAATCACCGTGGTGAGTGTAGCCGACACCACTGCAACGGATACTTCGCGTGCGCCGACAATCGCGGCCTTTGCGGCCGGCAATCCTTCTTCCTGCTTGTGGCGAAAGATGTTCTCCAGCACAACAACGGCCGGATCGACGAGCATGCCAACGGCAAACATAAGGCCGGAGAGCGAAACGATATTTAGCGTGATCTGGGAATTGAACGGTGCCAGCCGAAGAATATACATGAGAAATGCCGTGGCGATAATCGAAACGGGAATGGCCATGGCGATGATGATGGTACTGCGAACCTTGCGCAAGAATACAAAAAGTACCAATACGGCAAGCGTCGCCCCAAAGAGTCCTGCCCTAGCCAGATTCTTCAGGCTGTTAAGAATTTCTTCGGACTGA
>JAZFSW010000627.1:0-7209 GCA_036446375.1 Desulfobacterales bacterium
CGGACACATTGAAACAGCTCTACGACGAAGCGCTGGCCGTTGATGATATCCTGGGGCTTTCCATCGGTACGCGACCCGATTGCGTCGACGAGCCGGTATTGACGCTGCTTGAGGGATATGCAGAAAGGGTTCTGGTGTGGGTTGAATACGGCCTTCAGTCCATTTTTGATTCGACCCTTGCCACGATCAACCGGGGTCATGATTTCAACTGTTTCCGGCAGGCGGTGGAAGCCACGAGAAACAGGAACATCCATATCTGTGCCCACGTCATGCTCGGCCTTCCTCACGAAGACAAATACCATATGCGTGAGACCGCAAAGCGCGTAGCAGACATGGGAATCGACGGCATTAAGCTTCATCTGCTCTATGTGATAAAGGGCACACCCCTTGAGACCCTCTATAGTGATGGCACCTACCAATGCATGTCCCAGCAGGCCTATGTGGATATCGTGTGTGATTTTCTCGAATTGCTTCCGAAAGAGATGATTGTTCAGCGGCTTACCGGAGAACCCCATTCCAAAGAACTCGTGGCCCCGGTGTGGTCCCTGAAGAAAAGAGAGACCCTGGCCCTTATCGATGATACTTTCGCAAAAAGGGATTCGTGGCAGGGGAAGTTCTTCAGTAGATCGTCGTCTTAATTTCCAGATCGTGACCATTGGTGGAAACACGGATCGCGCCATCTTCAGCGGTATTGAATAGGCGATATCCCCGCGCCTGATAGTCTTTCAGAACGGATGCATGGGGAAATCCAAACCAGTTTTTCCAGCCCGATGAAATCAGGACAATCTCCGGGGCAACACGATCGAGAAATCGTGCCGAACTCGATGAGCGGCTGCCGTGATGGGGGGAAAGCAGCACCGTGCTCTTCAGGGCGTCTCCCTGGAGGGATACCAGCTCCTTTTCCCCTCTGGCCATGATATCACCGGGAAACAGGAAGGAATGGTTGCCGAAAGAAACCTTGAGAACCAGAGAATTGTTATTGGTATCTTGCCGGGGTCCACGATAGCCTTCATGGGATTTTCGATCCGGGGGATAAAGGATCTGGAAGGTTACCCCATTGATGTTCTGAAGCCGGGATAGTTCCGTAAACTGCGGCCGGCGGATGTTGTGATGCTTGACCGCAGCTGCAAACCGCTTATACCCCACGGTATCTGCCACATCGTCATTGGCCCAGAGTTCTCTCACATTGAAATGCTCCGCGATATACAACAGCCCATTCAAGTGGTCGCTGTTGGGATGGCTCAGCACCAGCGTATCAACGGTCATGATTTTTTTCCGCCACAGAAGCGGCGCGATAATCCGTTCTCCCACGTCAAACACGGTATTGTCCGAAAACCCCCCGCCATCGATAAGGAAACAGGCACCACCGGGGAGCTCAAGGAATGCCGCAGTGCCCTGGCCCACGTCAATGATGGTGATCCCAAGATCCTCACGTCCAAACCGTTTATTATACCAGTAGCATCCGTCAAGAACCATCACCACGATAACCACAAGGGCAAGTATTCGAACCCGATTGCCGCCGACCCTGAGGCGCTGCCATCGCTTCATCACCGTATTGATCAGCCACCGACCTCTGCCTGGGGTGGTGTATCCGGCCGATGGTAATGTATCCCCGGTGGTGGATGTCACACGTTGGGTGTCTCTGAGATTCAGCATCGCCCAGGCCAGGACATAATAACAACTCAGTTCCAGGAGGTTCGGGGTGATCGTCTTTATCGCGGCAAAAGGCAGGTTTGACAGCCAATGGGTGATACCGATGGCAACTGTCAATACGGCGGCACTGGCGTTGAGAAGAAGCGTTGCGCCATAGCCCCACAGGGGATAGGCAACAACAGAAGAAAGCCCCAGGGGAACCACAAGAAACCCGACAAGGGGAACCATCAGGCAATTGGAAAAGACACCGATCAGGGAAACCTGATTGAAGTAAACCATGACCAGGGGCAAGGTACCGGCTATGGCAAAAAGAGACACCCACAGGAAAGCAGCCCCCTTTGCCCCCAGGCGAATCAGCCATGAAGTCTTCCCCTTATCCCTGTATACGGTCCATCGCGTAGGGATTTTTGACAGACCATACAGGATGGAAAGCACCGCCCCGAAAGACAGCTGGAATGAAATGGAAAAAAACGCCGGCGGGTAAACGATCAATATCGCCATGGCCGCCAGCCCCAGGGTGTTGATGGGGTCATGTTCCCTTTCAAAGACAAAGGTCATCAAGAAGACCGTAACCATGATAACCGCCCGTTGCGTTGAAGGCGACATCCCTGCCATCAGGCCATAGCAGAGCACCGGGAAGAAGGTGAGAATGGCGGCCCCTTTTCGGGTCCATGCCCGCCAGAGCAAAGGGCGAGCAAAGGACAATACCCACTGAAAACAAAAGAAGGCTACCGTGGCCACAATCCCCACATGAAGCCCCGAAATGGCCAGCAGATGTCCGGTGCCGGACCGGTTAAAGGCCTGTCGCAGATCCCGGGAGATGGCACTCCTGTCCCCGACAACCAGGGCGCGAAGAACCGCCTTCTCCTCGTCCTGTCCGATAAGAAAATCCGATGCACGGATGAAATCGACGATGCGGCGACGCATGGCTTCCACACGAGATCTTATTCCCTTTACCGGAGGACGGGTATGGGAAATCATCCGGTCCGAACGAACGGACGTACTGGTCCACAGGCTCTGAAAGGCCATGAACCTTTCATAGTCAAAACCACCGGGATTGTGGAAGTTTCGAAGCCTTTTGATTCTGCCGCTAAAGACCAGCCGATCCCCCATGGACCATCGTTGCTGACCGGTGGATCCGGCATGCGGGGTTGGTTTGTCGGCATAGGTGGAAAGGGTAACCCGTATCTTTCCGGTAACAGGAATCGCCGGGCGGCTCTTTTCATCGCGTAGGGTCTCGGCCTGGAGAACGAATCGTACCCGATGATTAGCCGATATGGGCGGGGTGGCTATGGAGCCGGTGATCTCCCGCATCTGACGGTCCGCATAGTGGATGACATGATGAGCAGGAAACTGGGGTGCAATCCAGGGCTGAATGGACAGGTACCCCAATGCGGTCATAAGAATCAGGGGCGACATCCCGCCGGTCCTCCCCCGAAAGAGGGCAAAGCCAACGGAACCGATCGATACGACCGCAACAAGGCTGACGGGCAGGGGGAATCCGGGAAACCAGGTTCCCGCAACAATCCCTGCTATCAGGGCGATAAGCAGGGGCACGACCGGGCGTGGGTAAACCGGTGTGGGCATTTTTCCGCTGGCTCCTTACATGTCGCTCGTTTGAGTAAGTTTGCGCAACAGTCCTATTTGGGTACCGCAATGAGTAGATGTCTTTTGTATCCAGTGTTCAGTGTTCAGGAAGGCGCTCCGGCAGGGCTCGGGATCGTCTTATCTGAACGCTGAACCCTGAACACTCACTTTGCCGGAGACATTGAAACAATGGTCAACGTTGAATCAGAACCGAAGCGAGATTCAAATGTGCCTGGATAGTCTTCAGGCAGGAACTCTACGGATTCCCGCTCCCAGGGCGGAGAGTTTCTTTTCGAGGTTTTCATACCCCCGATCCAGATGATACACACGATTGACTTCCGTTTCACCCTGGGCGGCAAGACCGGCCAGAACCAGGGAGGCACTGGCCCTGAGATCCGAGGCCATGAGCGGGGCACCGGACAGCATCGGAACGCCCCTCACTGTTGCGGTATTACCGGATACGTTGATGTCTGCCCCCATGCGCTTGAGCTCGGAGACATGGATAAAGCGATTTTCAAATATCGTTTCGGAAATGTGACTGAGGCCCCGGGAAAGGGTCATCAGGACCATAAACTGGGCCTGCAGGTCAGTGGGGAACCCCGGGTAGGAAAGGGTGGTGATATCGGTACTGGCAATCTCATCCGGACCCATCACCTGTATGTGATCTTTCCCTGTGTGAATCTCAGCACCGACGCGTCCCAATTTGTCAATCACCGCCTCGAGATGATTGGGTTCACAATTAAGCAGTGTGATGTCTCCTCCGGTCAAAGCAGCGGCAATCATGAATGTGCCGGCCTCTATACGATCCGGAATAATCGATACCGATACGGGGTGAAGCGCTGAGACCCCTTCGATGGTAATCACCGATGTGCCCGCACCCTCAACACTGGCCCCCATCTGATTTAGAACATCGGCAAGGGCAACGACTTCCGGTTCCGGCGCGGCATTTTTCAACACGGTGGCCCCTTCGGCAAGGACGGCAGCCATCATAAGGTTTTCCGTTCCTGTTACGGTGGCAATGTCAAAATCGATCTCCGCACCCTTCAGCCCATCGGTGGTTGCTTCCACATACCCGTGTTTCAACTCAATGCTGGCCCCGAGCAGGGACAGCCCTTTCAGGTGCAGATCAATCGGCCGCTCGCCGATGGCACACCCACCGGGAAGCGATACCTTTGCCTTCTTTAACCTTGCCAGCAAGGGGCCCAGTACGAGGATGGACGCCCGCATTTTCCTGACCAGGTCATATGGGGCTTCATCGGCGCGAAACCTACTGGCATCGATACGAACCTTGCCCTTTTCTGTCTGGATCTGGGCCCCGAGCTCCAGGAGCAGGCGTTTGGTGCTTTCGATATCCACCAGATCAGGCACATTCGTATAGGTATTCCACCCATCTGTAAGCAGGGAGGATACAAGAATCGGAAGCGCGGCATTCTTCGCACCGCTGATCCGCACTTCCCCCTTGAGCGAGTGGCCCCCTTGAATGAGAATTTTGTCCATACTGTCTCCGGCTATGGTTTAGGTTGCTCGGGTAGGACTAACCTGCACATCCCTGTTTCCCCCATCGGATGCCGGCTCTCGCCGGCCCTGAAAAACAAGAAAGCGCTCTACCCGAAAATGGGGGTGAGCGCTTTTATATGCAGTGCCGGCAAAGGGTCTAATGATCTTGGCTGCCATTTTCTTTGCCTGCGTCTAGCGCAGCTTTGACAACGCAATAGGTCAAGCCGATGCCGATAATCGTCAGTGCATACCACAGCCCACCCATGAAAACTATATGGCTCATATCCCAGAGCCATTCAAATGAAAATGGAAACATATTCGGTACTCCTTAAACCGGGCATGGCCCAGGGATCAATCGATCGGGTTCAACTCCTTTTCCTGAGGGAAAACCGGTAGATACCGGTACGAAAGGGAAATCACGATAACGCCCAAGGCTACTGGAAGAATCGTGGTGGCTACCTCCTGCCAGTTCGGATAGTACATCACCCATTTTTCAAATGTGAGCACCGGCATCGCCATCACCTGCAGTACGAGAACCCACCGGTTGACACAAACCCCCAATACAGCAAGAACAAAGGCCAACATGCGCCAGACCGGACGCTTGCGGCCGGCTTTAACGATGAGAACAACAGCCGGGAAAATCCCACAGATCACAATCTCGAGTATTAGGATCCAGATACCGTATACAGGGTTGTCAGTGTAAAAATCCATCAGTGTAAAGCCCAGGGAAGGTGCTGTAACCGTTGCCCAGTAAATGGTATCGACGATCTTGGCAATAATATAGGTCAGGAGCATCCAGCCGGATATTTTGGCCAACAGTTCAACCACATTGTCTTTGACGAGTTTCTTCCGGGTGATTTTTTCGGTGATCCGGGTAATAAGCAGTGTGAAACAAGGCCCCGCGGCAGCAGCCGACCAGGTGAAGAGAAAAAAGGTCCAGGGCCAGATAAAGATATGTTCTCTGTAGCCGAAGGGGCGCCCGAAAAGCACGCCGGAGACACCACCGAGAGATCCCTGGTGGAAGAAGGAGAGAAACGCACCGGTGGCGGCAAATACAGCCATAACACCGTGCATATTATGGCTCAAATGATGGAAGAAAGGCACCCGGTCCACCTGCCGGTTTTCAAGGATCAGGGGGATATACTCGATGGTGAGCACCGCCAGATACGCAGAAAGACAAAACGCCACTTCGGTAAGCATGGAATGGACATTGGCATGCCAGAAGATGAACCAGCTCCGAAGGGGTTGCCCCACATCAATGGCCAGGATCAGCAGTGCCGCCGTATAGCAGACAAATCCGATGAGAACCGCGTAATTGATGATATTTTTCAGCTCATCCTTTCCGATGATATACCTGAGAAAACCGGTGAAGAACGCCCCACCCCCCAGCGCAATAACAGCAAGGTCTGCCCAGATCCACAACGCAAACCCATAGGAATCGTTCATATTGGTCTGGTTGAGACCCTTAAACCAGATCAACAGGAGGGCCAGCACGCCCCACGCCAGCACAACACCCACCGCACCTAATCCCAGGGCGAACTTCGGCAATGAACAGCGCTTAACCCCCTGGGGTATTAATACAGAATCCATAACTCACCTACTCCTCATTATGAATAACTATTCTCGGCTGAACGTCATCGGCTTAATGATTGTCCGATGGCGTTTCATTTTCAAGATAATTATCCCCTGCCCGCCTGACCCACGCCCGGCTGGAGAGATAGTACACCTTGGGATTGGTCTGCAATCTTTCCAGAAGCCGAAACGCATGGGGACGCTGCGGTCTGCCCGCATGCTTCGGATCCGGCAGGACCATTTGGTGCACCTCATGCTTCGGGTTGTTTAAATCACCAAAGGTAATGGCCCCCGCAGGACATGCCTGGGTGCATGCGGTCTGGTACTCATCCTCTTCAAGCTCATGTCTTCCTTTCACATAAGCCGCATCCAGTGCCCGTTGGTACCTGTGGTAGCAGAAACTGCATTTTTCCACCACACCCCGCATCCGCACCGATACATTCGGGCTCAGATACTTTTCCATGCCATCGGGCCAGACCGGATCCCACCAGTTAAAATAGCGGGCATGATACGGACAGGCAGCCATGCAGTACCGGCAGCCGAAACATCGGGGGTAGATCTGGCTGACAATCCCCGTTTCAAGACTGTAGTCGGTAGCCGTTGCCGGACAGACAGACACACAGGGGGAATGGCCGTGGTTTCCCTTTCCGCCGCAATGCATACAGGGTCTTGGCAGAAAACACTCGTCAACATCAGGGAAAGGCTTGCCGTTGGATAATTTGTAAACACGCATCCATGTGATGCTATCGAGTTTGTTGGATTCATCTTCCTTAAACGGCACGTTATTTTCAGCCATGCAAGCAACCATGCAGGAACCGCATCCGGTGCACTTATCCAGGTCAACGACCATTCCAAATAGTTTATGGTTCTTATGGCGATCTGTCATTATCACCCCTTACC
>JAZFSW010000628.1:0-4429 GCA_036446375.1 Desulfobacterales bacterium
CACATACGCCCTGGAAACACCGATGGAAGAGGAAACCTATCGATCCCATGTAAGGAAAACGAAGGACTACATCCGTGAGGGCGAAATCATCCAGGCGGTCATTTCCCAGCCCTTTACCTGTGATTCTCCCCCGGATCTGTGGACCCTTTATCGGGCCCAACGCTTTATCAATCCTTCTCCCTATCTATACTTCATCCACCTGGACGATACGGCACTGGTGGGCTCTTCTCCGGAAACCATGGTGCGCCTGGAAAACAGGGTGGCCAATCTTCGTCCCATTGCCGGTACCCGTCCCAGAGGAGAAACCCAACAGGAAGACAGGGCCCTTGCCGACGAACTGCTTCAAGACGAAAAAGAGCGAGCTGAGCACCTTATGCTGGTGGATCTGGGGCGAAATGACCTGGGACGTGTGGCGGAAACCGGTACGGTTCAGGTGACCGACCTGATGTTTGTCGAACGCTATTCCCATGTCATGCACCTGGTATCCAATATTACCTGCGATATGCGCCCCGAATTCGATGCCTGGGATTTGCTTCGCGCCACTTTTCCTGCCGGTACCCTCTCGGGTGCCCCCAAGGTCCGGGCCATGGAGATCATCTCAGAGCTGGAAACCGAACCCAGGGGGACCTATGGTGGTGCGGTCGGGTACATCTCCTTTAATGGGAACATGGATCTTGCGATCACCATCCGGACCGCCTGCATTGAAAAAGGAAAGCTGACCGTGCGGGCAGGAGCCGGGATCGTTGCGGATTCCGATCCGGAAAAAGAACGCCAGGAATCGGTAAACAAGGCGATGGCCATTCAAAGAGCCCTTCAGCTTATCGAACAAGGACAACAAGGAGGAAACTGATGCTTCTAATCACTAACAGGACCATGGGGATGAAACACAGAGATTACAGGGAGGAGCACTCATGTTGCTGATGATTGACAACTATGACTCCTTTACCTATAACCTGGTACAATATATCGAGCAGATCGGCACACCGGTGAGGGTCATCCGAAATGACAAGGCCACCGTTTCCGATATCGAATCCTGGAAGCCTTCGGGCATCGTCATTTCCCCCGGACCCGGTCGCCCCGAATCGGCCGGCATCACACTTGACGTGATTAAGCACTACTCCGGCCGGATCCCGATTCTCGGGGTATGTCTGGGGCATCAGTCGATTGTCGTTGCCTTCGGTGGAAGGGTGATCCTGGCGGAAAAGATCATGCACGGAAAAACATCCATGGTCACCAATGATGGCAAGATGCTGTATAAGGGTGTTAAGAAACCGTTTCCCGCGATGCGATACCATTCGCTGGTGGTGTCCCGGGACGATCTGCCGGAGTGTTTCACCATCACCGCTGAGGCAGATGATGGCGAGATTATGGGAATCCGGCACAGGGAGCACCCCACGGAAGGTATCCAGTTTCATCCGGAATCCATCATGACACCCATCGGCAAGCGATTGCTGAGGAATTTCTGCGATGGGCTATAGGATGGACCGAGAAGCTGAAGTACATCAACATCCGTATTAAGATGCAACAAAAGGAGGCAACACCATCATGTTTCGAGAACATCTAAGCAAAATCGTGAGTGGCACGGACCTGAGTGAAATGGAAATGTCGGAAATGATCTCAGACATCCTGGCCGGCGATGTAACGGATGCCCAGATCGGTGCCTACATGGCAGCTCTGGCTACCAAAGGGGAAACCTTCGAGGAACTCGCAGGTGCCGCCAAGGCCATGCGGAGAAAGGCCCTGCGCATTCAAGCATCCGCCGCAACGATTGTCGATACCTGCGGCACCGGTGGCGATGGCGCAAAAACCTTCAATATCTCCACCACTACGGCATTTGTGGTTGCCGGTTGTGGTGTGACGGTAGCTAAACACGGGAATCGATCCATATCCAGCCAGTGCGGGAGCGCGGATTTACTCGAAGCCCTGGGGGTAAATCTGGATATTACACCGGAACTCGTTGAAGAAGCCGTTGCGGAAATCGGCATCGGTTTTCTTTTTGCCCCGATGTATCACAGCGCCATGCGGTTTGCGGCCAACGCGAGAAAAGAAGTGGGACTCCGATCGATTTTCAATATGCTGGGACCACTGACCAATCCTGCAGCAGCCAATTGCCAGCTCCTCGGTGTATATGCCCCGGAACTTACCGAGATGTTTGCCGAAGCCCTTAAACTCCTCGGCGTGAAGCGGGCATATGTGGTTCATGGTCAGGATGGACTGGATGAAGTGTCGGTCTGCGCCCCGACCCGGGTTTCGGAGCTAAACGACGACACGATTCGCACCTATGACATTATGCCGGAGCAGTTCTTCGACAAACTGGCAGAACCAGAGGATCTGGTGGGGGGAGATCCGGCGGAAAACGCAGCGATTACCCGGCGTATCTTTGAGGGGGAAAAGGGCCCCAAGCGGGATGTAGTCCTACTCAATGCCGCGGTGGCTCTGGTTGCAGCGGGGAAAGCATCCGATTTCAAAGAGGGCATCGGTCTTGCCGAAGCCGCCATCGACAGTGGTGCTGCTGCCGAAAAGTTACAAGCATTGATCGATTTTACACAGGAGAACGGGTAGGTTTTGCCACTAAGGCACCACTGCGCCAAAGCACCATTGGGCACGAAGAAGGGAAGAGGAAGCTCGTGGAATGGTTCGGAAGTATGCTATAGGCAGCCGCTACATGGATAATCGACCACTACGATCGCACAAACTCATGCATAAGGGCTCATAAAGAGAGCACTACTGCTGGTTATAAAGCAACGATTACCCTATTGGGAAGGGTGCTATTCGAATAGCACATCGGTAGGACCCGTTCTCTCTTAACGATCCCTAATGCATTCAGACAGTGTGCGATCTCTGTTGTCGATCATCCATTCCGCTAACTGTTTAGGCAATTGGAGAAACAGTCCTGACTTCAGGGTTGCTGGTTTGGGTTAGTTTTGTATATGTGAGAAGCCGAAGGCCAAGTACTTCATCATTCTGCGGTTCCTTGTTCGATATTCGATATTCGCTGTTTAGTTGACGAGAGATCCCTCTTTGGGTCAACGGCGTCGTACATGGCCTCTCGAATATTCAGGCATGTTTTTCTTCGTGCCTTTGTGTCTTGGTGGCACTAAAGTATTTATTTCATTACATGAAACATAGAGGTTCGGTGTGTCCACAAAAGATATCCTCAGTCAGATCGTTGAGCATAAAAAGAAAGAGATTGCAGAAGCCCGCAAAGCGGTCTCCGAAGACCAGCTTCGGGAGCAAGCCGGGGTCGCAAGAGAAAAGCGTCCCTTCTTCGACTCCCTCGCCCACCCCGGACCCTCCGGTGTTAATATCATCGCCGAAATCAAACGGGCATCCCCCTCAAAAGGCATCTTCAGCCCGGATCTGGATCCGGTCACTACGGCAACTGCCTACGAGCAGGGGGGAGCGGCTGCGCTCTCGGTCCTCACCGATATGCACTATTTCAAAGGAAGCCGGCAGGACCTGGAAAAAGCACGGGCAGCAACCGGCCTGCCGGTCCTGCGAAAAGACTTTCTGATTTCCGCCTACCAACTCTATGAGGCGGCAGTGATGGGCGCAGATGCGGTTCTACTCATTGTCCGGATCCTATCGGCGCAACAACTCAAGGACTACCTGAGCCTGGCCGTTGAACTGAATATGGATGCACTGGTTGAAATCCATGCACCGGAAGATCTGGACGTCGCTACCCGATCCGGCGCCCGACTCATCGGTATCAATAACCGGAATCTGAAATCGTTTGATACCGATATCCAGACAGCCATCTCCATGGTATCGTCCCTGTCATCGGACCAGATACCGGTAGCGGCCAGCGGCATCCATACACCGGAAGACATCGAGAGAAATCTCCAATCGGGAATACACAATTTTCTGATCGGCGAAAGTCTCGTCAAAGCTCCGGACACGGTAGCTTTTATCAAGGCCCTTCTGGCAGCGGGAGGTAACACCGATGCAAGGACTACCGATGACACATGAACCCAAACCATCGTTTGTCCCCCAGGTTAAGGTGTGCGCCGAGACCCACACACCCGCGCGCACTCGGTAACGGTATGCACCTACGCCGAAACAATCGCGCGGCGGATGGGACTGGGTTCCGCGATGATCGAAACGCTTCGCGCGGCGGCACTGCTACACGACATCGGAAAGATCGGCATCCCGGATACGATCCTCACCAAGCCTGGTCCGTTGACTGATGAGGAATACGACATCGTCAAACACCATCCGCAGATCGCCATCGACATACTGCAGCATGCCAGCTACTTGGAAAACGAGCGTCCGCTGATTCTGCATCACCACGAACGCTTCGATGGAACCGGCTACCCCGACAAGCTCAAGGGGGACGAGATACCGATCGGCGCGCGTATCCTCGCCATGGCGGACGCGCTCGACGTGATGTTCTCGAGCCGCAGCTACAAGCCGCCGTATACGCTCGAAC
>JAZFSW010000629.1:0-5978 GCA_036446375.1 Desulfobacterales bacterium
TCGGCATCCATGCCCATAACGATTGCGGCCTGGCTGTTGCCAATTCTCTGGCCGCTGTGAGAGCAGGTGTCGTTCAGGTCCATGGAACCATTAATGGCTATGGCGAAAGGTGCGGGAATGCGGATCTGACCTCAATCATCCCTATTCTGTGTCTCAAGATGAAAAATCCCTGTATACCCGCGGAGCATCTCGTAAAACTGAAAGGGCTTTCCCGGTTTGTCAGCGAATCGGCCAACATGATCCCCCTGAATACCCAGCCCTTTGTCGGCAGCAGCTCTTTTGCCCACAAAGGGGGCCTGCATGTCAGTGCGATCATGAAAGTGCCGCGTGCCTATGAACATATGCCCCCCGAGGAAGTGGGCAACAAACGGCGGGTACTGATATCCGACCTTTCCGGTAGAAGCAACATCGAGTACAAAGCGAAAGAACTCGGCATCGAGCTGGGAGAAAATGGACGGGACAGCCGCTCCATTGCAAAGGAAATCAAACAGATGGAACAGGATGGTTTCCAGTTCGATGTGGCGGATGGCTCGTTTAAGATTCTGCTGGAAAAGTTGACAGGTCAGTTTGAGCCGGCCTTTTCCCTTCACTCCTATCGCATCAGCATGGAAAAGACCCGAAAAGAGCAACCCCTGGCCCAGGCAACGATCAAGATTTCTGTGAATGGGGAAGAGGACATTACCGCTGCCGAAAGTACCAACGGACCGATGAATGCCCTTGACAACGCCCTGCGAAAGGCTCTTGGCAATTTCTTTCCGGATCTCGATACGATGCGGCTGGTGGATTTCAAGGTTCGGGTTCTCGAAGGTCGGGATGGAACGGCGGCAAGGGTCCGGGTGCTCATTGAATCCCGGGATCACGATGAGATCTGGAGTACCATCGGTGTATCTGAAGATATCATCGAGGCCAGCTGGCACGCCCTGAAAGACAGCTTTCAGTATAAATTGTCAAAGGACAGGGATAAGGAAAAGAAAAGGACTGAGGGGGCAGAAGACAGTAAGCAGTAGGCAGTATGAAGAGAGAACAGGCCGGCATGCACAACAGCTACCGTTTGCCGAGCGCCTGAAAAGGAAGAAAGATTTTGATAGCTATTTGCATCAAAGAGGGAACAAAAGCCGCGGGACAGCAGCACGGTAACGTCCTGCGGCCTATGCTTCATTGTATTGTGTTAGCCCCAACGTTGCATAAAGTTGCCTATGAATTGTGAGAAATGCTTCGCATTTCAATACGATACGGTGCAGTTGTGATGCTGCACAGGAATTCACCCCTTATGAATTCCAGATCATGCGTCGATTCTGCTTCAAACCCGTTGTGTTCGCCCCTTCCCGCGACGCCAAGGTGAATTCCTATGCAACATCAGGGTTAGCTCAATAGACGAGCACCCCACACGCCATACGCTCAGACAGCTTTATTGGATAGGCAACCGGGACGTATGACGGAGGATCGATTCATTAACCGACACCAACACATGGAGCAAGACGATGATTGAAAAAATACGTATATTCGACACAACGCTAAGAGACGGCGAGCAATCGCCGGGCGCCAGCATGAACACTGCCGAGAAAGTCCGATTGGCCACACAGTTGGAAAAACTCGGTGTGGATACCATCGAAGCAGGATTCCCTGCGGCTTCGGATGGTGAGTTTGAAGCCGTTTCGGAAATATCGGGTAAATTGAAACACGTTGAAATCGCCGCCCTTTCCCGAACAGCCCGGGCAGATATCGATCGTGCCTGGAATGCGGTGAAACATGCGGTGAATCCGAAAATACATGTCTTTATCGCCACCTCCGATATTCACCTGGAATACAAACTCAGTATGAGTCGGGAGGAGGTTCTCGTCGAGGCGGTCAATGCCGTTCGGTATGCCAAGACGCTTACAGACCGCGTGGAGTTTTCTGCAGAAGACGGGTCCCGAACGGATCGCGATTTCCTCTGCAAAATCTTTGAAGCGACCATCGATGCCGGTGCAATAACCGTAAATCTGCCGGATACGGTGGGATACGCCATCCCCGGGGAATTCGCTGAACTGGTCACCTATGTGAAGTCAAACACGCCGAATATGAACAGGGCGGTTCTCAGTGTCCACTGCCACAACGATCTGGGACTGGCCACAGCCAACACGCTGGCTGCAATCAGTGCCGGTGCAAGACAGGTGGAAGTCACCATAAACGGGATCGGGGAACGCGCCGGCAACACCGCCCTGGAAGAAACAGTAATGGCGCTGCACACCCGGCCCAATTTTCTTCCCTTTGAGACCGATGTCAGGACCGACCAGATTTACCCCACCAGTCGTCTGGTGAGCCTGATCACCGGCATCATGGTCCAGCCGAACAAGGCAATCGTCGGTGCAAATGCCTTTTCCCACGAGGCGGGGATTCATCAGGATGGGGTTTTGAAAAACCCGATGACTTACGAAATCATGGCACCGGAAACCGTGGGCCTCAGCGAGAACAAACTCGTCCTGGGCAAGCATTCCGGCAGACATGCGCTGCGGTCCCATTTGAAACAACTCGGATATGATCTCAGTGGAGACGAGCTGAAACGGGTATTTAAAAAATTCAAGGAACTGGCGGATAAGAAGAAACACATCGTGGACGAAGATCTGGAGGTCCTGGTTACCGAGGGCGTGCTCAGGACGGCCGATACCTTTGTATTGGACTATCTTCACGTCACCTGTGGGACAACTGTCTTCCCCATGGCCAGCGTCAAACTTGTCGTAAACGGACGTCCCATGCAGGGAGCCGGCTATGGCAACGGCCCGATTGATGCAGCCTACGATGCCATTTCAAAGCTGACCGGAACCGATTCCGAACTTCTGCGGTTCACCGTAGCGGCCTTGTCAGGCGGGACCGATTCCCAAGGGGAAGTGACCGTTCGTCTGAAGGAAAATGGGCTCGTTGCCATCGGTCGTGGTGCCGATCCGGATATCATCACAGCCAGTACAAAAGCATATCTGGACGGGCTGAACCGCCTGGAATACCTGAAGAATCATCCCCGATCGGAAGAGTGAGGACTTTTGATTGCGGATTGCAGATTGTGGATTGCAGACGGTGGATTGGGGATTGAAGAGCCAGGAACACATCGGCTCTAAGTCGATATTGAAAGCAAGAACGACCCCGATCGAAAAAGAAAATTTGACCCTTCACCGCAGCGTCGCCGTTCGACAGACTCACGGCCCTGAGCAGCGTCGAAGGGCAGAGCACGCAGAGAAGAGCAATAGATCAGTCAATTCTCGTTTTGAAATGGCTTCTTGTCTAATATAAATATGTTATACTTGCCCCCCCTCTGTGAGCTCTGTGAGAGATAGAGATGTTCATATAAGCAAACTACCGATGAGATCCCCTATATCATCGATCCCGTTTCTTTCCAGAAACGCCGCTATCCCATCGATAATATCCATCGTTACACCGGGATTGACAAAATTCGCCGTGCCGATCTGGACGGCTGTTGCACCGGCGACGAGAAATTCCAGGGCATCTTCGGCTTTCATAATACCCCCAATGCCGATTACCGGTATGTGAACGGTCCCCGCAACCTGCCAGACCATGCGAAGCGCGATCGGTTTGATCGCCGGTCCGGACAGGCCACCGGTAATATTGGCCAGTCGGGACCGTCGGGTATCGATATCGATTGCCATACCCGTTACGGTGTTAATCAGGGAGACCGCATCGGCTCCGGCGTCTTCCACGGAAACTGCGATTTGCGTAATGTCGGTTACATTGGGGGAAAGTTTCACCATGAGGGGTAGTGTGGTTCGATTTCTCACCGCTGCGACCACACGGTATGCTGCATCGGAATCCACGCCAAACGCAACCCCGCCCTCCTTTACGTTGGGGCATGAAATATTAACCTCCACACCGGATATCCCCTCCACATCATCCACCCGTGCCGCCAATTCTGAGTAGTCCTCAATGGTCTTTCCATAGATATTGACGATGGTCGGCGGTGTAAGCTTTCTTAGATAGGGTAGCTTTTTTTCGATAAACGCTTCGATACCGAAGTTCTCAAGGCCAATGGCATTGAGCATGCCGCTTGAGGTTTCAACGATTCTCGGCGGGCTGTTCCCTTTGGTGGGTTCCAGAGATAAGCCCTTTACAATAATGGCTCCCAGCCGATCCACATCAACGAGTTGCTCAAATTCCCGGGCATATCCAAAGGTACCGGATGCGGTCATGACCGGATTGTTCAGCGGAAGTCTACCAATGTCCACATTCAGGCGAGGTTTCGTTTTCTTTTTCTTATTCATAACATACAGCCGTTTAACCGAGACCTTCATAGGGCTCGATATGAACAACCACATCGAGCACATCCGGTCCTCTATCCAGAAGCAGGCGTTTCACCCTACCGGAAATATCGTGGCCGTCTCGTACCGACATCTCCCCCTCCACCTGAACATGAAGATCCACGTGGATCCCGTTTCCGAATCGTCGGGTTCGAATGGACTCGACATGCTGCACACCGGGAATCCCGTTGGCCACAGATGCGATCCTATCCAGATCTTTCTGGGCAGCACCACTATCCGACAATTCGGCAAAGGCCGGATAGATAATGTTCCACGAAACCCTGAGGATGAATATCGATACCACCAGTGCACCCACGTGGTCGATAAAGGCGAGCGCGGGATTCATTATTGCTATCGTGACAGCGATAATCGCCGGTATGGAGCTTAAGGCATCGGAACGGTGGTGCCACGCGTTGGCAATAACCGCCGGTGACTTCGTCCGCTTACCCACTGAGAAAGTCCAGTGGTACAAGCCCTCTTTCAAAATCAGGGAAAGCACTGCACCGATAAGGGCAATCGAACGGGGTTGGGCCAGCTGGGGCTCACGAATCGACGCAAGGGCCTTGGCCCCAATACCCACGGCTACAATCACCAGAGAGATACCAATAGCCGCTGTGATGATGGTTTCAATGCGCCGATGACCATAGGGATGGTTCACATCGGCTGGTGCCAGCCAGTATTTGACCCCGAATATCACGGCAAGATCCGTGGCCATATCCGAAAGGCTGTGAACGGCATCTGCGATAACCGCCTGGCTGGATCCGAGATACCCGACAGTGAATTTCAAGACAGATAGAAACAGGTTCACCAGCAACCCGATCCAGGTGATGCGTCGAACCCGATCAATACTGTCGTCTTCAATGGCTGATTCGTTGCTATCCATGCAGATCTCTTCCATGCACATCATCGGGGCAATGGTCTCTGGATCGCCTATGACGGCAACAGACCATCCCCGTCTGAACCCTGGTTTACTGAAAACGTACCGAGCCGCCGTTGGAGGCGCCGGGACGAACCACCACGGTGTGTGCTATCTTGTCGTGCCACGATTGCTTTCGTTTGTCAAAAGCGATCCAGAGATAGCCAAGACAAAAGGGTATCGTCGATACCATGTAGGCAAGGGCACGGATGATGGACTGCCCTGTGCTCAAACTGCCGCCTGTTCGTGAATCGACGATCCGGGCGGAGAAGACCATCTTTCCTGGAGTTGCCGCCTTGGTCCGCCAGAGCACAACCATGGCCAGCAACGGTAAGATATTGGAAATCAGGAAAAAGAGAGGGCTCGACATGATTTCCATCAACCGGATAGCGATAACATCAACATCCTGCGTTGCCGAGAGATCTGCAGCAAGGGTCGATCCAAAGATGTAAAAGGTCAATGGCGCAATGACGATGGTGATAATTATCACATCAATTATCGTTGCCCAGAGTCGCAACCAGAAACCCACATAGCTTAGCGTATCACTGGAGGAACTCGCCCCCATTGTCTGCCTCCTATTACCAGTCTGTAGTTTGGGGCCAACACGGATCTTTGACCCTGAAACAAGCCATGCGCACCGATTCTTCCGCGTTGATGGGAAGCTGCTGAATGATCCCCATATCGGCCATCATACCCAATGATGCCGCTTGCATCAACAGGTTTCCGACACTGAAGAGAAAGATAAGTGGACACGGATTAACACGGATGCACACAGATAA
>JAZFSW010000630.1:0-2987 GCA_036446375.1 Desulfobacterales bacterium
GATGGAACCCACCCAGATGCAACGGGATATGGCCCACGATCACTTCGACTACTTCTCCACTCCCATCCCGGATTTCCTCCTGGATCTCACGGCAGGGCAGTCAATGATACAGACCGGCCAGAACGTGGCTGAGATGTTTGACATCAGTCGGGAAGAGTTAGATGCCTTCACCATGAGAAGCCAGCATAAGCTTGCGGCCGGTTATGCGGCAGGAATTTACAAAGAGGAGGTTCTACCCCTTGAAGTCGAAGAGCCGGTGTTTGATGAAACCGGATTGTGGCTGCCGGACGAAAAAGGTCCGATGGTATCCTTCGATCAGGATGAGAGCCTTCGTGCACAGACCAGTATGGAGGGGCTGGCCAAGTTGCCGCCCGTAAGGGGGCTGGTGAGTCACTCCGATCAGGATCTCAGAATCACTGCAGGAAACTCCTGCCCGACCAATACCGGTGTTACCGCCGTTATTATCATGGCAGAAGAAAAGGCCCTCGAACTGGGTCTGAATCCTCTGGCACGTATCGTGGGATGGGCTGTCGGTGGCGTAAAACAAGCCATTATGGGTGCAGGACCGGTGGTTGCCATCAAGAAAGCCTTGAAGCATGCCGGTCTGGAAGCAGATCAGATCGATTGTGTTGAATTCAACGAAGCCTTTGCTGCGCAGGTCATTCCTACCCTGACAGAAACCGGTATTCCCGAGGAGAAGGTAAATGTCAACGGTGGCTCTCTCGGCATCGGACACCCCATCGGGGCAACGGGTGCCCGGTTGCTCATGACCGTGGGGCATGAACTCCGGCGCAGTGGAAAGAAATACGGCCTGGCGACCCAGTGTATCGGTTCCGGCCAAGGCATTGCAACGATCCTTGAAAATATGGACGTCGACTAAGCACATCTCTTGTGTTGCCTGGCTACAGCCGGTATGATCGTTGAAGAAACGACGCACTGCTTTAATTATGATCACCGCAGAGACGCAGAGCTCGCAGAGAAAAGCAAATGGGCC
Organism: Desulfobacterales bacterium; assembly: GCA_036446375.1. Lineage (GTDB taxonomy): Bacteria > Desulfobacterota > Desulfobacteria > Desulfobacterales > JAZFSW01 > JAZFSW01. The sequence goes on from JAZFSW010000630.1 coordinate 995, forward strand.
GGTCAATTATCGTTTTGAAATGACTTCTTGTATAATATTGATGGCAAAGAGTGATGATTTGCACCTGAGTTGCATAGGCGCAATCTATTAAGAGTTATCTCTGCGTCCTCTGCGTCTCGAGCGAAGGGTCCCGATGTAATCGGGAGGAGCGGGCGGTAATAGATGAAATGTGGCTTCCTACGAGCTTGCCCACACACCGGGCAAGCTCACTTTCTTGGTTGCAGGCAATCGATGGACCGGATCATGTGATTAAAAACATGACCGTGATCCGTGGATTCAAAATCCAGGCTTGTCAGGCAGTTTCCTTTTTTATCCTTGGCCCAGATCTGCTCGGAGGGGGAGGCTGTGGCGGGATCTTGCCCGGGTAGGACGCCTAGATCAAGGTAATCATCAAGGGCTTCTCCGGTCTTGCGCCAGCAATCCAGACCCCCGTCCCAAGCGTAGGTGATAGCGTAATCCAGATCGTATAATAGATTGGCCAGGTCCAGGATACCTTCGCGATCCCAGTTTAGAACCCGGTCCAAGAACATTTGAATGGTTTCTTCGCGCGTCATTTTCCCATACAACATTTCTTGTATTTGCGGCCGCTGCCACAGGGACAGAGATCGTTGCGTCCTGTCTTGATGGCAGCCGGTCGGCTGGTTGCGTTCCTCTGAGGTCCTTGCTGCTGAAGCGATCGTTTGCGAGCCTGTTCCGTTAGTGCTTTGGCAAAGGACCTCGTATGGTTGAAGAAGCGTGTATATCCTTCGCACAGATAGTTCAGCCCCGCTTGGCCGTCTGGTGTCTTGATGAAACGGTCCTTCGGACAACCCCCGTGGCACATCGACAGAACTTCGCAATCCAGGCAATACTGGGGAAGGCTATCCCATTTGGTCTTTCCGAAAGCGTTTTGCTCCGGGCTTTCCAGGAGATCAATGAACGGTGTGTCGAGGATGTTTCCCAGGTGATGATCGCTGTCCACGAAATGATCGCAGGAGAAGAAATCGCCGCTGTGCTCGATAACGGGAACATCACCACAGGTCTTTCTGAAGATGCAGAGGGCATGTTCTTTGCCCAGGGCGGTGTTGGCGACTTCCTCAATATTCTGCACAATGATCTTTCCGATGTCGCTGTTTTTCCACGCATCAAAGATCGTGCAGAGAAATGTCCCGTATGCATCTGAGGGAACCGATGATTCACTTACGCGACTTTTCGTAGTCGGGTCCGGTTGGACCAGGGGGAGAAAGCCCACATATTGCGCACCGATCTGTTTGAAAAAATCGTAAACCCGGCCGGGATGCTCAACGTTTCCGGCATTGACCACACAGAGGATATCACAGGGAATCTGGTGCTGACGCAGAAGATCATACCCCCGCATTGCCAGCGTGTGGGTGGGTTTCCGGCCTGGGGTTACACGATAGGTATCGTGTAGTTCCCGGGGACCGTCCAGGCTCAGTCCGACGGTGAATTTCTCTGCCGCAAGGAAACGGCACCATTTCTCGTCGATGAGTGTTCCATTGGTCTGAATGGCATTGGCGACGCGCCGGCCCTGGGGGAGGCACTTCTGCTGGTATTGGACAATCCTGCGGAAATAATCCACCCCCAGGATCGTGGGCTCACCCCCATGCCAATGAAAGTGAATCGTTTTGCCCGGATACGCATCGATATGCTGGATGATGTAGGCTTCCAGGATCTCATCGGACATCCGATAAGATGTGACCCCGGGATACAGAAGTTCCTTGCCCAGATAGTAGCAGTATTGGCACGCCAGATTACAGACCGCACCTGTGGGCTTTGCAAATACCTGAAACGTGCGGGAAGCTCCGGTCACAGCCTAATCTTCATCACAGGCCTCGTGAAGTTCTGCTAATTAGCGGATACGGTTCAGCGGTTCAAGGTTCAAAGGTTGATCCCGCTAGCGGTGGGACTTACCTCCTGAGATCAGTAGCATCGGAAAAGCCCCGTCACCGGTGGGATCTTCCCTGAACCTGGAACCATGAACCTTTGAACCCGT
>JAZFSW010000631.1:0-5041 GCA_036446375.1 Desulfobacterales bacterium
CAAAGAAAAAACTTCAAATGGGGTACGATGATGCTGGGGGATGTGTATTGGACAACTGAAAAGATAGGATAGGGACGTATCTGATATGGCTGTCTCAGCCGGACGAATGCCACGATGTCCGACCGGGACTTCGTTACAGGCCAGGCGGCGGGTGACCGGAGCCAACCCGACGGCCCTGGCGATGAATCGAGGCAGGGAAAGTTCCCAGATGGTCCATGCCGCCATAATTCACGGCCAAAAGCCTGATTCCAATATATATCAGATAGATACGGCCGCTGGATGCTCAGCGGCCGATGATCGTATAACCTAATGATTGCAGCTCGTGCCGCATCCCCGTGGATGCCCCTCATCTTTACTCACAACAGTGGGAACAGATTTTACGTTCTTCTGCCCCACCTGTCAACCGCTTATCAGGACTGGCTGACCCTGAAGGCCTCTCCCAGGGCTTTATTGTCTTTGGGCGGTTGCGGGTAATCCGGTTTGGCTGCCATGCTGATGGCTTCCGACGGACATCCGGTGGCACAGACCGCGCAGCCGAAACACCGGTCAAGATCGACGACCGGCAGATCATTGTCTCCCATCTCCAGGGCGGTTGCAGGGCATCGGTCGATGCAGGTTTCGCATGCCACACAGGTTTCCGGGTCAAAAAGGGGTTCAAAACCGGAATTGAAAAACTCAGCGGGCTTGGATTGTTCAAGCAGGCCGGTGACATGCACACAGTGCCAGCGATCGCAATTGCACATGAAACTGATATTGTCCGTGACATTATTGGTCATGTGGATGAGGCCCGCTTCCTCGGTTTCGTCCAACACCTTCATAGCCTCTTCTTTGGTGAGTTTACGGCCGCCCAATCGTTCGACCATGAAATCCACGCCCGCTCCGAAACTCATGCACACCTGATTCGGCATCCCGTGGGTGTCCTCATCGAGTAGAACCGCCTTGTGCCGGCAATAGCATGCGGCAGTGCCGATCGAATCGTTCTTATCAATATAGGTCTTCACCTGGTCGTAGGTGTTGACGGTATTGCCATCTTCAATGGTTCGATCCACGGTAATCACCCTTGTGCCCGCAAAGGTGGGTTTTTGCTCGGACCGCGGGAGAACCACATCATGGGCTTTCTTATAGGCATCGATAAGCCGGGCCTTCTCTTTGTCCCGTTCCGTGGTTGTGCCAGTCATGAATTGCCATTCCAGGATTCCGGGCATGAAAATCGCCGACCCATAGTATACCGTGCCGTCTTGTCTGTTGGCGCTGCATAAACCGCTATTGGCCATGTCCTCAAGAATGGTCTCGGTTTCTGCTTCGGTCTTGCCCACCAATTCAGCAATTTCCTTGGCTGTCCCCGTGCGGGGCAGAGCATTATTCATTGCCGCCTGTTCCGGGGTGAAAAGCGCCGCTGCCATTGCGAAAAACTCAGGGATATCCATACCGGCATAACCGCCGCCACGCTTCTGCATGATCGTCAATAATTCTTTGTAGACAGGTTCGGTCATGATATATTCACTCCTTGGGTTATAAAATGATGATGTCCTAAATCCGGTTTCCGTTACTGACACTGATTTGATTTCTATTCTGTCTACCAGGATACCATATCATTGTCAATCCACGGACCAGGCGTCCCCCAGGAGTATCCGATCTTCCATCTTGACAGGCAGTTTGCAGTTTGCCATATACAAACTTCAAGTAACAGAATCCTATCCAAAGCTGCAACCATAAAGAAGCTACCTGAAAGTGGCCGATGCTAGCATATCCAATAATTACAAGCACCTGAGCATTACTCACACACAGTCTCGTCAGAGAAACAGCCCATTATCCATGGGCAATGCCAAGATCCGCAACAGGGGAGGTACCATGGGCTTGAAAATTCTCCAGCCGATCAAGATAAAGGGAATGGAACTGAAAAACAGGATCGCTTTTGCACCGTTTTTCAACATGCCGGCCTCAGAAGATGGTGAGGTAAACGATCTGACCATCCGATGGTTCGAGGAAAGGGCGAAAGGTGGAGCCGGATTTGTAATGATGGGGGGGGTCGGAATTACTGAATTACCTGTCGAAATCCGAGAGGCAATGAAGGCGATGATGACGCCTTTGACCTGGCGGCTTTCCGGCCTGGTAAACGACAGCTATATCCCGGGCTACGCCAAACTGGCCGAAGCGATGCATGCATACGATTGTAAAATAGGCATTCAATTCGGATTCGGTGGCACAGCCGCAGGAACAGCCCCTTCCGATCCTCCTTACCCGAGTGAAGAGCATAACTTTGACGAGCCCTTTGCCGTCATATCGGGACAGGGCGCAATGGGACTTCCGATTCATGCGGTATCGATTGAAGAGATTGAGCAGTTTAAGCAGGATGCGGCAGCATCGGCCGTCAGGGCAAAAGCGGCGGGGCTCGATTGTGTTGAGCTGCATTCGTGTCACGGTATCACGCTTCCCGGTTGCTTTCTATCTCCCTATTTCAACAGGCGTACGGATCAATATGGGGGCGATTGGCCGGGTCGGGTTCGTTTTACCGGTGAGATCATAAGAGCGATGAAGGATGCTGTCGGCGATGATTTTCCGATATTTGTCAGGATAAATGGTGAGGAATTTATCGGAAAGTGGGGCATTACCATAGAAGATACCTGCAAATACATCGTTCCGGAACTGGAAACCTACGGGGTTGATTGCATTTCTATCACCCAGGGGCATATACCCCAGGCGGCCGATCATATCTTCCTACCCGTCTATTTCCCCCGGGGGGCCGTTATTAACCTGCCTGCAGCGGTGAAGAAAGCAACGGAGTTGCCCGTAATCGGCGTCGGTAAGATCGTTGACATGGAAATGGCCGAACAGTTTCTCGTGGAAGGAAAGGCGGACATCATCTATATGGGCAGGCAGCTGTGCGCTGATCCTGACACGCCCAAAAAATTCTTTGAGGGACGATCCGATGAGATCCGCAAGTGCATCGGCGATCAGGTATTTGCGGCCGATGGGGGTAATTGCGGTCGGCCCTGTTCGGTCAACTATGACTTACAGGACCATCCCATTCCCCTGACTGTTGCCGAGAAACCGAAGACGGCCCTTGTTATCGGCGGTGGTGTTGCGGGAATGGAAGCAGCCCGGATCCTCGCCTCAAAAGGCCACAAGGTAACATTGATGGAAAAAGAAGCGCAACTCGGGGGCATGGTCGGTGCCCTTGCGCTGGATCCGGTCATGGCCGCATTTGGGAATATCGTAGACTATCTTACCGTTCAAATGCGAAAGCTTGAGGTGGACGTGAGAGTATGCAAAGAGGTGACCATAGCCGATGTCGAGTTCTTGACACCGGATGTCATCATTCTGGCGACAGGATCATCTCTAACCATACCGGAAATTGCCAGTGAAGCCCCAAGGACACTGACGCATATTGACGCCCTGAAACGAAAGCAGGAAGTGGGCCAAAACGTGGTTATCTGGGGGTTTCCGGGTTCGGAATTGGCCATATCGCTGGCCGAGGAAGGTAAGGATGTGACGCTTATGGGTGGCGGAGAAGCGTCTCTGGCTGCGGAAATTCCCATGTTGAGGAGAGTCTGGATAATGAGAAAGATAGCCGATTATTCCTTTATCAGGGTTCACCCCGGACTGGAGAAGTCAGGCAATCTTGAAGCGCTGTATAATGTGAAAGTTAATGAGATTAGCAGTGCAGGAATCAGGATAATGGAAGATGGGAAGGGAGAGCGGACGCTACCCTATGACACGCTGATCATATCCAGAGGAAGAAAGAGCAACGATGCACTTTTCGATGAGTTGCAGGGAAAAGCGGCAGAGATTCACAAAATCGGTGACTGCCGGAGCGTGAGGGACATACGACGGGCCATCTGGGGAGCCAATGAGGTGGCCCGAGAAATATAGGACGGCAGTAATTCAACTTATGGGATGGAGGTAAAGAAATGGTGGATCAATTCGAAAGACTTTTTAGCCCGATACGCCTGGGCAGCTTTACGGCACCGAATCGCATCATGGTTCCGGGGCATATTCCCGGCATGGCGGACGATGAAGACTTGGGCTTGCCCAATGAGCGGCTGATCGCCTACTGGGAATCGAAGGCAAAGGGAGGCGCCGGTATCATCACGTCCGGTGGTATGGGTGTTCACCCCAGTGCCATGATGTATTCCTTTGGTGATACCGGCAAAGCACTGGACAGATTAGCCTTGGCCGCAGAGACGATCAAGAAACATGATAGCCGTTTTCTTATTCAGCTCTGGCATTTTGGCGGGCAGGCATACGGCACGACCGTGGGTCACCAGCCCTGGTCGGCATCTGCCGTGCCCCCCCTGGGAGGCAGTGCCGTACCCCATGAAATGACACGAGACGAAATCAAGGAGGTTATTGAAGCGTTTGCATCCGCAGCAGTACTTTGCCAGAAGGCGGGCTGTGATGGTGTTGAACTGCATGGCGCTCACAGCTATCTGTTCTGTCAGTTTATGTCCCCATATACGAATAAGCGCACCGATGAATATGGCGGCGATATGGAAGGGCGCATGCGGTTTACCATGGAGACCATCGATGCCGTTCGGGCCGCGGTTGGCAGTGACTATACGGTGGGTATCCGGATCAATGGGGATGAGTTTATTGAAGGGGGATACAATTTGGAGGACATGAAACAGATGGCGCCGATGATGGCCGAAACCGGTAAACTTGACTTTATTGATGTCAGTACCGGTGGTTTGCAGGCCCTTGCGCCGATGTATATCCCCAGCGGTCATTCGGTCTACCTGGCCTCCGAGATCAAACAGGTCGTCGATATTCCGGTATGCGCCATCGGCCGTATCAATGACCCGATACAAGCTGAGAATATTCTCAAGGACAACCATGCCGACGTCATCTGCATGAACAGGGCCCTGATCTGTGATCCGGAGCTGCCGAGAAAGGCACGTGAAAACAGGCTCGAGGAGATACGCTGCTGCCTGGCCTGTTCTGAAGGTTGCTGGCAACGGCTGTCACAGGACAGGCATCCCCAGGGAATATCCTGTACCTACAACCCGACGGTGGGTATGGAATCCATACCGGGGTGGCTCGA
>JAZFSW010000632.1:0-15626 GCA_036446375.1 Desulfobacterales bacterium
GTCGGGGATTTCCCCTTTGAATATGGCCATAACCCGTTCACGCATTGTCATGATTGTTCCCCTTTGCGACGTGTGACACGCATTCTCTTCCTCCTAGCGGTTCGCAAGTACCGGGTATTTGACAAAGGCAATGGAGGCACCTTTCCCATGGATGTCCCGGGCGGCGTCAATAGCCGATTCCACCGATGGGGCATGGTGGAAGCCAACGTGGGTGACCATTTCCGGCTTTTGAGCACCGGCCACAAAGATCCTGCCGGCGTGATTCAGCCGCTTCAGCGGGTAGGTGGCCAGAATGCCGTGAATGGGGTGGAAGCCATACTTATAGCGGTACTTGTAGATGTACTCCGGTCGATGGGCAAAGTCGGCTTCAAAGCGATCCTGTATAACATAGGGATCCGTGGTCTGCGGAAGGATATCTTGCCAGACCTCGCGGTATGATGGATGACGATCCTCGTCCCACTGATCCAGAACCGGGCTGGCAAGGATTACCGAACAGCCCGGTTTACCCAAGGCTTCTATCATGCCACCGAAATAACCCAACCCGGTAGACAGAAGGGTGAGGATGGGATTCATCTTGGAAAAGGCGGCATAGGGGCTCCAGTCCGGGATGCCGTAGAGCACAATATCCGCCTTTTCCTTCATCATGTCGCGCCGGGCGCCGAACTGGCCACGCATGATCTCCAGGGCTTCTTTTCGTGTGTCCCAGACCGATCCAGCCCAGACATGAGCCACCTCGAAGGGATTGGCCGGCATCGTTTCGATCTTGAAAATCCGATTCTTACCCAATGACACCTCCAGGTGGGCACCCATTTCATTGAGCATTTCGTGCATGGAATTATGATCGATGGACATGGATGTGCCATCGGGACCGTGGTGCCAGCGAATCGAGCGATACGTGGAGAGCCCCACACAGACCGACTTCCAGCCGCCATTGAACCCCCGTGTTAAAGCGGCATTGACATAGACCGTCAGGTCGCTGTCCGTTACGCAGCGATTGACTTCAACATCATATCCGGATTCCGTCCGGCCCAGATACACCAGGTTGTCGGGATCTTCTGCATCATGACAGGTGAGCCGGTACCCGAACTCTTCAACGAGAGGTTTACCGATGACCTCAGCCAATTCCCTTCGGGTGAATTTGCGGTGTAGTGCGTTGGCACAGATTAGATCTACATTTCCCTTTTTCACCCCTGCAGCATCAAGCTCCTCGAGGACCAATCGAATTGCCGTCTCCCAGACCGGTGCGAACATCGGTACGGTGGGATCGTCAAAGGCGATGGTTACCTTCCAGCCGGGCTTGGCCATGTCACGAATCCGGGGCATGCCCAAAGGTTTGGCAAGCGCATTCCTGATGGTCTGGGCCAGATCCGCCACCGGCGTAAGCGAAGGGCCGGTCAATGTGACTGGGGCAGGAATGACCGTGTCCGGCAGCGTTATCGGGATCATCTGATCGCCAAATACAATTTCATCTTTCATGGTCTCTCCTTATTGTACGCTGAAAGGTCTGCCACGCATATGGAACTACATCTAAGAAACAGGTTTCAGGTTTCAGTGTTCAGGTGTCAGGACAGCCTTCGGCAGGGTTAGGCCCTCAAAGCCCCTCACTGAACACTGCACGCTGAACACTCTTGTCCCGAGATCGAAGCTTCTTTCTTGCTCAGACGGGTCCCGCCTTGCGGGATTCAGGCCGAAGGTGGCGCTTACATGGTGCAGCTGGCTAGCGTGGCCCAAACCCCGTTCCGCCGGTGTATCCGGGAGTTCCGATCTGTTGCAGGTCCAGAATGCGTGCATCGGCACCGTTTGCATCTATATCAAGGATGCCCACTGAACCTAATCCGCGGCGGTAGTGGACAAAGGTGGGGCTGCCCGGATTAATATAGAGGGTCTTATCCACGCGGTTTACCATCGGGTAATGGGCATGGCCGGAAACAACAATATCAGGGATCTTATGTTGCCCTGAAGATCCTTCGTTTTGCCCGGCGACAGGTGTCAGGTTATACGGTTGAACATGTACCAGTAGGAGCATTTGCCCCTCAAGCTCCAGGGTGTGAATTTCCTTTACACGTCTATCGGCTACGGTATCGGGGAGATCATGGTCGTCATCGCCAGTTGCTGCAAGCACAGGAGCGATGCGCTCCAGGTCATCCAGCACGGACGGTATGTAGATATCACCGGCATGGAGAATGAGATCAACATCCCGAAAGACTTCTGCTACTATGGGCGGAATGTCTTTCTCCACATGCGGGATATGTGTATCTGAGATCAGTCCAATACGCATGCTGCGCTCCTCGTTTTGACACCAAAAAGGCGTGTTCGATATCCTTGCCGCGATCCTCTATCATAACGCTGCATCCGCCCGGAGAATATCGAACGTCTGGCCAAACGCTGGAACGCAGATGATGGAGACGTCACACGACGCCATTCGCCATCACCATCGTGACGTGCAGGGGAACGTACCATGTTTGATTCCTGGGCGTCAATGGATCAACCTCAGCACGTGTGCCCCATGATTCCTGACAACCAGCAGGTCCTCTCGTCACACTCCCCGCAGCAGAAAACGAATTTGCACCCTTGACATCCCGGGGCATTTTTGCCACATTTCGTGCAACGCTTGGCAGATTTGCACTAGTATCCATCAGCCAATACGCGGGACGTGGCGCAAACCCCAATCATGGAGGCAAGGCTCAAATGACAGGCAGAGAACGGTTTCTGGCAGCTATCCGGCACGAAGAGCCGGACAGGGTCCCGATAGATATCGGTGGCAACGGGAACACCGGTATACAAGCGATCTGTTACAGCAAGCTTAAGGCATATCTTGGCATCGACCAAGGCCAGACACGGGTTTACGATGCCATGCAGCAGCTTGCCATTGTCGAAATGCCGATACTGGAGCGATTCCATGTCGATGTCATCAGCATGGCAAACAGACTTGGGGCCGAGCCCGAGGCCTGGAAGCCTTGGGTGATGCCGGATGGATCGGACGCCCATGTCCCCGTGGGTTTTAATCCGGAAAGCGATGGGGAAGGCGGGTATGTGTTGAAGACCTCCAAAGGGATCACATACATGCGTGCCCCGAAGGGCTGCCTCTACTACGAGCCGTGCTATCATCCGCTGGCCCACCTGACCGATGTAACGCAACTCGACGAGTGGAACCCCAGACCGCTTTCCAACGCTTATCTTGACGGCCAGCGGGCACAAGCCAGGTTCCTCTACGAGAACACCGACTTTGCGATTCAAGGATCCTTCGGGGGCAATATTCTCGAAACAGGACAGGGGCTTCGCGGATGGGAACAGTTTATGATAGACATGGCCACCGATCCGGAATTCACCCATGCGATGCTCAACAAGCTCGTGGCCTCGCACCTTGCCAACCTGAAGCTTTACCTGGAGGCGGCGGGCGACTATATCCAGACCGTCTATATGGGGGACGATCTGGGAACACAAACCGGCACGCAGCTCTCGATGGCGATGTATCAGGAGTATATCGGTCCCCACCATAAAGCGATCTATCAATATGTTCGCGAGCATTCCGAAGTCGCCGTGTATCTTCATTCCTGCGGCGCGGTTTACGACCTGATACCCGAATTTATCAAAGAGGGCGTCCAGGTACTTAACCCTGTCCAGACCTCGGCCGTGGGTATGGAGCCCAAGAGACTTAAAGCAGAATTCGGTGATAAACTCACATTCTATGGCGGGGGCTGTGACACGCAGACCGTCCTTTCAACGGCCACACCGGATGAGATCAGGGAACATGTCCGGGAGCGGATGGAGATATTTAAGCCCGGCGGCGGATTCATCTTCAGCCAGATCCACAATATTCAGGCCGACGTCCCACCGGAAAATGTTGCAGCCATGCTGGATGCGGCGTATGAATTTGGGGGGTACTAGGCAGGGCTGGGGCAGTGTTCAGGTGTCAGTGTTCAGCAACCACGTGACACCTGATACCTCCGTCGTGAACATCTATTCTTGCCACTAAGGCACAAAGGCACAAAGAAGGGATGGGAATTATTCCTTGGTGTCTTCGTGCCTTTGTGGCATTCCTATCTGCTATCGGTACTTCGGCAGCATATCGCCGTGGGCTTTGATCAGATCGTTACAGAGGCGTCGTATCTGGTCGAGGGGTAGTTCGGCTGCTGTGTGGGGATCGAGCATGGCGGCCTGGTAGATGGCATCCTTTCTCCGGGTGGCATCGGCCTCTATGGTCATCAATTGCACGTTGATGTTGGTGCGGTTGAGAGCGGCCAGCTGTTCCGGGAGAGGTCCAACGTAGGTGCCGCGAACGCCGTTTCGATCCACCATGCAGGGGATTTCCACACAGGCATTGGGCGGCAGGTTCGGGATAAAGCCGGTGTTGATGATATTCCCGCCGATCCGGTAGGGCTTGTTCGTTTCGACGGCCTCCATAATATATGAAGCGTACTCTCGCGTGCGCTTATGGGTAAGCCCGGCATTTCCCACCAGTTCCCGGCTCTGCTTTTTCCAGTGGGCAATCTGTGCCACACACCGTCTGGGGTATTCATCCAGCGGCACATTGAATGCGTCGACCAGCTCCGGGTATTGGGACTTGATCCAGTAGGGGGAATACTCGGCATTGTGTTCGGAGGATTCGGTCATGTAATACCCGAAGTGGCGCATCAGTTCGAAACGCACCATGTCCCCATGTTTTTCCGCGCCTTCTTTCCGCGCCTCACGATTCTTCTTTGCCGCCCGCTTCCTGATTTCTGGATAAAGGTCGTTTCCTTTCTCGGTGATTTCCAGCAGCCAGGCCATATGGTTGATCCCGGCAATCTTGGTCTGCACCGTAGGTATCTTGTCGCTCATATCCAATTGCCATAGCAGACCCGGTGCGCAAACCTGGTAGGAATGGCAGAGACCGACGGTTTTGATGTCCGTATACCGTTGTACCGCACCGGTGACCATCGCCATCGGATTGACATAATTGAGCAACCAGGCATCGGGGCACACTTTTGCCATGTCCCTGGCAAAGTCCAGCACCACCGGGATGGTTCTCAGCCCCCGGAAAATCCCCCCGATTCCGAGGGTGTCGCCGATGGTCTGTCTCAGGCCGTATTTCTTGGGGATGTCAAAATCGATTACCGTTGCCGGTTCGTATCCGCCCACCTGAATAGCGTTTATGACATAATCGGCCCCTTTTAAGGCTGCCCTGCGGTTTTCGACACCCAGATGCCCGGTGATGCGCGCTCTTTTCTTGTTGATATTCTTATTGAGCGTATCGAGCATTCTTTTCGATTCTTTCAGGCGGGCGCCGTCAATATCATAGAGCGCGATATGGGAGTCCCACAGGGAGGGGCTCAGCATCGAATCGCCGATGACCGCCCTGGCAAAAACAGTACTGCCCGCTCCCATAAATGTTATCTTTGGCATCTGTGGTTCCTACTCCTGCTCGATAGAGTCTATCAATCCGGATCCACATACTGTGGCGCGCGATCCTCGAAATTGGATTTTACCGCTTCCACCTGGTTCGTTGAACCGATGAGCCGCCCCTGGAGTTGCGCTTCCAGTTGGAGGCCCTCGTCCCGTTCCCCGCGCCAGGTGTTTTCGAACAATTGCTTTCCGTGGCGGATGGCCTCGGGTGACTTGGTGGCGATGGTTTCGGCCATCGCCAGTGCTGTTTCGAGGGGTGTTTCACTGACCTGGGTCACCAGGCCCAGTTCAGCGGCCTCGGTACCATCGATGATCCGGCCGGTAAAGGTGAGCTCTTTGGCAATATCGAGTCGGACCAGATCCCGTAGTGTCTGGGTAATGCTGCAATCCGGTATCAATCCCCATTTGATTTCCATCACCGATAGACGCGCGTCCGGTGCCGCGATACGAATGTCGGCGCCGATGGCCAGCTGAAGGCCGCCGCCGAAAGCCACACCATGGATCGCTGCAATGACAGGTACCGGCACGTATTTCCATACCATGCCGGGTTGTTGTGCCGAGTTGCCGGGTGTTTTTCCCGTTGATTGGCGACGACTCGTGACGGGTCGGCCCTCGGCTTCACCGGCCATTCCGCGAAAGCCCGAGAAATCAAGGCCGGCACAGAACCCGCGCCCATTTCCCGACAGTACGACGGCACGTATGGATTTGTTATCCAACAGAGATTCACCGGCTTCTGTAATGGCGTCAAACATTTCCGATGACAGGGCATTGTATTTTTCTGCCCGGTTCAGGCGGACATCGGCTACGCCGGTGGCATTGATGTCTATCGTGACAAGATCGCTCATGGTAAGCACTCCTTTCTTGGTTTTGGCCGTTGGGCCATGTCTTCAGGATTGGGGTCAATCAGGCCTTACACGGCACCGAATATGGCAAGTGGCCAGGGGTATGTCAAGGGATAAAGCGCATCCGGTTGAGTAGCATTGAAAAAGGGCCTCGTGAGAACGTTGCGCGCTAGTCCGATGCCAATCGGACATATCCATGTCGGATTGCTTTTTGATTGTCCCTATTGAGGACTTCAAAGAAGAGATCTGTTCCGGTTTCAGTTTCAACCTTCTTATTCAGTTGTATCGTAATACGTGTTCCGGGTACGACCATGGCAGAAAATCTGCAGGAAATTCTCTTTACCCGATGGGGGTTGCCCTTGGCCTCAGCGTCAATAACTTCTTTCACTGCATATGCAATTGTGGCACTGCCTTGAAGAATGATGTCGGGAAGATCAACGCTTCGGGCAAATTTCTTGGAGGTGTGAATTATGGAAACAATATCGGTACAGCCATCATAGATGAAGGGGCGTAGCCGTTCAATTTCTATCTCCTTTTTCCATATGGGACCATTATGATCACTACAGATGGGAATCTCCGGAAGATTCTCCTTGCCCCTATCTTCTCCTGAGCATGCGACCCCTCTTACCATATTGCCGATATATTCGGTGAAAACCGGCTTTCCTTCCCCATCGATTGCCCTGAAGGCCGTTACAATGTGCGTGCCGGCCCTATGAGATAGTATGGCAGCAATCTCCCCCTTTATCGTGAGCTCATCTCCGGGTCTTATCAATCGGTGGACTTCGCAAATCTCACTATAGTGAACGCCTCTTCCGCCCATTTCATCAAAGGGAAAATCGTCCACCGTTAGAAATTCACCCCAATGACCGGCAATGGGCCAGGTCACGGCAGCGGCAAACATGGGATGTGCCACAAGTCCATCGGATCGTTCATCATCAAAGTAACACGGATTGTTATCTTCAATCGCTGCAGCATGATTGGTGGTTTGTCTCCATGTGACCGTTGTCTTATATTCGCGAAGGGGCGTTCCTGCAAATCGGGTCATTATTGGCATTTTAGGTCAGACCTTTCGTCTTCTGTGTATAGGGATCTGCTGGTGTTCAAATCCAAGCCGCCTGCATCTTTGGATCCTCCGGAATGTTGCGAAAATGGTGTTGTCCCGCAGGTCACCATTTCCATGCCTGTGAAGATGCACAGGAATTGACAATACATCAACGAATCGGATTGTTCAATTATGAAATACGATGGCATGAATGCATATCGTCAGGGACGCTTAGGAAGGTGATTCCCCGATCGTCGTATCGGGAGACATTTTGCCAATGATAGATATGGGTCTGAGGTTTTCAAGCGAAATATCACGAAGGAAGGAATTCCCGAGCAGCAGATCCGGTGTTTCATTGGGGGGTGTCAGTGGGCACCAGATCGCAGTAGTACCGCATGGCATCAGATCGGGATAGAGAATTCGGTGCGTCTGCCCTTTTACTCTTCCTGCATTCTTTCTACTGCTTCCATATACAAGGCAGCCGAAGCAAGCACTTCTTTCTTTAGAAATTCAGGATCCTTCCTTGCCTTCTCAATCAAATCAGGCGGCAGTTCCAGGGCACCGATGAACCCGTTCATATAAGCCACCTTGAGTTCTCTGCGTGTTATTTCCGACAATCCTGGATATGCATAGTTCATATGTATGAGATTGAGAATAACGATGGCAGAGAATACAGATAGAATTCGTAGCATGGGTTTCATGGTATTATACTCCGTATGGTCCATGATGAAGCAAACGGGTTGCGCGTGGGTCCTTGTTGACAACATCCGAACCGTCCGGATGGGGCATGGGACAGGTCCGGAATGTTTTTGAGCGAGCGTTACCGCGTTAGTAGCCAATCACATCCACGATATTTCTGTCCTCGTCAAGATAGAATATCTGCTCATGAACGGCAAATCCACCATATTGATTCTCAACAGAGTATTTGCAGCGCACAGAAAAGGCATAGGCGTCGGCATCACTTTTCTCAACCACTCCCCATCTGAGGAAGTTGAGTTCGTTGTCACCCGGGTATTGCTGGCTCAGATGGGCTGTCACGCGGCCAACCAGACTATCCACCTGTCCATCGGATATCAAGCCATCGTCGACGACTAAACTACCGATAAGAACCGAAATGGCAACAATACCTAGGCTGGCTGTGGTTAGCGCTACTGCTATCTGTGCGGTGTTACTAAGGCGAGCCCTGGCCCGCATAAATAGTTCCTTGGCGTACTCGAATAGTTCACGATACCGGTCTTGCAATGCCACGTTCATAGTCTCACCCATATTTCACCCACCTTTGGTTGTCCTGCGTTTCGGGTCGCAAACAAAAAACCCATTTTCCTTGCGAAAGAATGGGCGCAAAAGTCCAGTGGACTTATCTGTCTGGCAACCCCGCTACCCATCATTACCGGGCCGGAAGCTTTGCGTCCCCTTCTTTCGAAAGGTTTGCCTTTGTCACAACGATGTTTTCAAACCTCTATTCTCTGATTCTATTCCCTACCTTTCCCAATAGTGTGTGCGCTAAACCCTAAAAATCCAAATGGCCGGCAGAAGGATGCACGAATACTTAAGATGCCAGCTTGGGTGGTTGTACTGCAAGACGCAGGCCAAATTGGCGTCACTGACGTTTCTCTGGGGACAACCCGTAGCATATGCGTGTCTAATCGGTACAATAGGATTACATCATCGTTTCTGTCATCCGTTGTGGTGTGAAAGATCCAGTGGATAGGCAGATGTAATCCGAATGGAAAAATGGGGAACCGAATTACCAATCTGTAATTGGGACCCCAGATAATTGTGGCTCATTTCCACTCCCCCGTCGCTTGGGGCAGGCCACAAGTGGTGGACGGGATTTATATGCAGAAGATTCCGGCCAGAGGGTTGTCTGTTGCGTTTTGGCAGGTCAGTCGTCCCACGGGTGTATGGCGATCTTCATGGCCCCGCCGGCGCCGAATTTCTCGAAGGCCTTTGCGCCATCGTTCATGCCATACCGGTGGGTAATGATGCCATCGACGGGCATCCCGCGTTTTATCAATCCCAGGATGTCGAAGTGCTCTGGTGGCGTCGAAGCCCAACTGCCGATGATCATCAACTCTTTTGAGTTGAGGTGCCGGTACAGGTTGACCGGTACATGTTCGTTTCGAAGGCCGAGAAATGCGATTTTTCCCAGAACGCCGACCGCATCGAGACACTCCCGCTGGGCCGATTCTGCGCCGCAACACTCAAGGGCGACCGTGGCGCCCCGGTTATCCGTGAGTTCCCTTACCTTTGCCACCACATCGTCTTTCTTGGGGTTGAACACATAATCCGCAGCATCTTTTGACATCTGTTCAAACCGGTACTCGTTGGTGGAGGTGGCGATCACCGTCGCACCATAGAATTTTGCCAGCCGTGCCGCTGCCACTCCCATGGGGCCGGATCCGGTCACCAGAACCGTGTCCGATCCGTTTATCCCGAGTCGCTTAAGGGCCCTGAAAGGCGTGCCGAAACAATCACCGACAAGGGCTGCATGGTCAAAAGGCATGTCCTGGGGAACCGGAAGGCACAAATAGTCCGGCACAAGAATGTATTGGGAGTGCGTGCCCCGGCGACCCTTCACGCGGGGCGGCGGGTACCAGCAATGGAGCCACTCTCCCGAAAGACAGGCCGGGCAGCGGTGGCAATGGGTGAAGGAGAGAAAGACTGTCACATGGTCCCCCTCTTTCACCTTTTCGGATTTGTCTGTTGCATAAACGACCCCTGCCGCCTCGTGGCCGCCGTTGTCGGGCAACGCGTTTGGCCCCAGATACATGCCCTTTTCGGTGCCGCAGATCAGGGAAGACTCAATCTTGACCACCACCTTGCTGTCAACCGGTTCCGGTTCGGCCACCTCAATGACCTCGGCTTTTCCGTTTCCCAGAATATGAACTGTCTTCATTTCTTTCCTCCTTGTTTGTCGGCAACCATCAAAGAACTGCCACAATGATTATGCGATTGCATGGACAGCGCTGCAATTGGATGCTCATTTCGAATCGACGTGACAGTACATCAAGACGGCAATTAATTCAACAATGCAGACGGTCATGGCCTTGACACATCAGAATCCCTTTGCCATAGTCAAAAGACAACGATGCGTCGCTGCCTTGAGCAGCGATGATCTATCAGGGTTCAATTCCAAGCAGAGGCCGACTATGGAATACGAAGATATCATTTTTACCAGGGATCAGGGGGTTGCCACCATTCGGTTCAATCGTCCCCAGGCGATGAATGCTTTCAGTCCCCGGATGATGAGCGAGATCCACTATGCGATTGAAGATGTCCGAGACGACCCCGATATCCGGGTGTTGGTCCTTACCGGAACGGGGAGAGCCTTTTCCACCGGAGCCGACGTCAAAGCCATGGCCGAAGGGCGCATGTTCCGAGACGGCAACGGGGAAGGCGAGGCGCCGGAAGACGATACCCGCTCCAATCATGCACTTGCACTGAGGAACCTGGACAAGCCGGTTATTGCAGCGATCAACGGATATGCGGTGGGTGCCGGGCTCGATCTTGCACTTGCCTGTGATATCCGGATTGCTTCGGACCAGGCAAAACTGACAGAGGCCTATATACGACGGGGCCTGATCCCTGCTCTGGCAGGCACCTACTTCCTGCCCCGGCTGGTGGGTCTGGATCGGGCCTGTGAACTTATCTGGACCGGCGACATGCTTGATGCCCACGAGGCACTGGCAATCGGCCTGGTGACCAAAGTAGTGCCCCATGATGAGCTGGATGATGCCACCTGTGAATTGGCCGAGAAGCTTGCCAAGGGTCCGCCGCTGGCCATACAGGCGTCCAAGAGAGCCATATATGACGGGCTGGCCATGACCCTGGAAGAAACCTTTTCCTACATCCGTCCGATCCTGGACGGATTGTCTGAAACTGAAGATCACAAAGAAGGTGCGCGGGCTTTTGTAGAAAAAAGAGAGCCAAAGTTCACCGGGAAGTGACAGAACCGATCTCAACACATACCTATGGGATACCCCACGGATGATAACAAAAGGAGACTTTCAATGAAGAAGACATTGGGTGCTCAGACAATCATTGTTCCAACCCCGGTCTGGTGTGTCGGCTCCTACGACGTTGATGGGAAACCGAATGTGATGACCATCGCCTGGGGCGGCATCTGTTGTTCCAGCCCACCGTGTGTAACGGTTTCGCTCCGCAAAGCCACATATACATATGGTAGCATAATGGACCGGCAGGCCTATACGCTAAGCGTGCCATCTGTAGAATACGCAGCGGAAGCGGATTACTACGGCATCGCATCGGGCAGAGATGTGGACAAATTCAAGGAAACCGGTCTGACACCTGTAAAATCAGAACTTGTCGACGCGCCGTATGTGGGAGAATTTCCCATGGTTCTGGAGTGTAAGTTGATTCACCATCATGAAATCGGCCTGCACACCCATTTCATCGGTGAAATCCTGGACGTCAAGGTGGACGACAATCTGCTGACCGATGATGGGAAGGTGGATATTGAGAAGATACGTCCCTTTGTCTTCAATCCCGGCGCCGGTCAGTATCACAGCATCGGAGAATCCATCGGTGGGGCTTTCAAGATCGGGAGAAGGTAGCCGTAGGGGGATGGCGCACTTCATACGATCGGCGCCTCTGTCCACATCCCGCAATGCGGTCGCTGTATGATTGTAAGAGAAACTGAATAAGAAACGCATTTCTCTGAAATGCTTGGATCATCTCGCAAAGGCCCCAAGGCGTAAAGAAAAGATTATCTTGTTGGTCACCTTTGCGCCTTAGCGCCTTTGCGAGAGATCCCCTGTTTGGCATTGATTGAAAGGAAATTGTGATGGTTGTTATTCGAGAAGCGACACTTAGCGATCAGGCAGAGGTGTTTGACCTGCTGCGACAACTGATGGCCACGGCCACGGAAGAAAGTCCTGTTAATCAACCGGGGCGAGCCGAGACCTTCCAGAAGGTGATAGAGGAAGAACAGGGCACCATTTTTCTGGCCGACGAAGATGGACAGATCCTCGGGATGATCACGCTGTCATATCCCGTAGCCATCCGCTGTGGTGGCATCTACTCTTGTATCGAAGAGTTTATTGTTACCGAGCAGGCACGTGGAAAAGGTGTTGGCGGCAAGCTTCTCGAGGCCGCTATCCAGAAGGCCACCGAAAAAGGCTGCCGTGAACTCCAGGTGAATCGTCCCAGTGAGGTTGGCTACCCCGTTTACATTCGCCACGGCTGGAAGGACCTGGGCAAGCATCTCAGTCTCCACCCGGGTGAGTAGGAACGTGGGTTGGAACGAACCGGGGTAAACGAACGGAGTATATAAGTGATTGTTGATGCGCACAGCCATCCTTTTCTTGGAGCGGATATGCACGGGAGAGGGGTTCTGATGGGCGCTAGGCAATCGATTTCTGAGGTGCCGGGGGTCACTTGGGGTGCGGCCCATCGTCTCCCCACAATCATAGGAGGTATCGAAAAACCATGCTGAAAACTATCCAACTAGGCAGGAACAGCGGCCTGCGGGTCTCACAGTTGTGTCTTGGCACCATGAACTTCGGAACACCGGGCCAGGGTCACCAGGGAGACTGGACACTCGATCTGGATGAGGCGAGACCCATCTTTAAAGCGGCTATCGATAACGGCTTGTTCTATTTCGATTGCGCGGATGTCTATGGCATCGGTGCCTGCGAAGTGGTTGTTGGCAAGCTCCTGAAAGAGCTGCTGAAGAGGGATGAATATGTCCTGGGAACCAAGATCGCCATGCCCATGGGTATGGGAGCCAATCAAGGGGGCCTTTCCCGAAAACATATCATGGAGGGTGTGGATGCTTCCCTCAAGCGGTTGGGACATGATTACATTGACCACCTCGTGATCCACCGGCATCCTCATGGGGTACCGGGTCATGTTGAGGTCCCCATCGAAGAAACCCTCGAGGCACTGCATGACGTCGTGAAAGCGGGCAAGGCGCTCTACCTGGGCGGTTCCAGTATGTTTGCCTGGCAGTTCGTCGAACTGCAACTGACCGCGAAGATAAATGGTTGGACCCCATTTATCTCCATGCAGAACCACTACAACCTGATCTACCGGGAAGAAGAACGGGAGATGAATCCCTACTGCGTCAAAACGGGCGTTGGCCTGACCCCCTGGTCCCCGCTGGCACGTGGGATACTGGCCGGCTCCTACAAGGGGGGATTTGATCAAGGTTCAACGGATCGCTCAAAGGGCGGGGATCGGGTGCGTACCGAAGGACTCTATCGAGGTAAAGTGGACTTTCAGATTGCGGACCGCGTTGTGGAAGTGGCAGAAAAATACGGTACGTCTCCGGCACAAATCTCCATTGCATGGCTGCTGAGCAAACCCGGTGTGGTGGCCCCACTTGTTGGTGTGTCCAAGATTTCCCAGCTGGAGGATGCCGTTGGTGCGACAGAGATTACTCTAGCAGAAGAAGACATCAACTATCTGGAGGAACTCTACGAGCCCCTGGTGAATCTACTGACCATCGGCACTTCTTGAGGATGTGCGTGAAAGGGTTTCATACGAGCGGCGCCTCTGGCCAAATCCCGCAAGGCGGGACCAGTCTGATCGAAGGAGAAACTGGGACAAGTGTTCAGTGTTCAGAGTTCAGTATGGGGCTCTAAGGGGCCTAGCCCAGCCGAAGGCTGGCCTGAACCCTGAACCCTGAACTCTGAACGCTGAATTCTATCAGTTCCAACGTAGTTCCACACGACGTCTACAGTGTATAGCCTTCCTTCCTGAAAGAAGTAACCGCCTGGAAAAGATCAATGGTGTTCTGGGGAGGAACATCCAGATTGATGGTGTGATCCGGGCCACAGATATAACCGCCGCCCTCACCAAGGACCTCGATACAACCATTGACTTCGGCTCTGATATCTTCAGCATTGGCAAATGGCAGTTTCTGGGTGTTGATGCCGCCAAAGAAAGTTAGACGATCGCCAAATTTCTTCTTCAGATCCACCGGAGAATAGGGAAGGGTCTGCAGTTGTACGGTTTCCCAGACCTGGACCCCCATTTCAATGAGGTCGGGAAGTACGGACGTCACATCTCCGCAGGAATGAAACCAGATGACCTTATTGCGTTTTCTCCCCACGTCTATGATACGATCGATCCGCGGCTTAATGAACTGACGCCATTTTGATGGGGATATCATCAACCCCCGCTGGGTGGCAAAATCGTCACCCACGCAGAAAATGGGCATGGCATCGCCGCAGGTATCCAAGAGTCGTTCGCAGGCTTGGACATGAACGTCCGTGATTCTGTCCAGGGCGGCTTCAAAGATGTCAGGTTCGGTCATCATCCGAATCATCGCCGCTTCCATCCCAAATAGGTCACAGGCTTTGCAGAACACCGGCACCCATTCCGGCCCTCGGATGGCGTAGGTATCACCCCATAGCTTTGCATTCTCGGCTGCCAGATCGTAATTGAAATCATCGGGATCGGGCCAATCGTAGGCGTCGATATCTTCCTTGCGCTTGACCTGGGCCAAAGGATAGATCCGCTGCGTCCCGTACTGTGAACTGTTCTCATCGAGAAGCGTCGTGCTCCAGGTCACGCGGTTGGGGTCGGTTGGCGGTTGTGTAAATTCGTTTTTGTATTCCAGCAGCATCAACCGGCCATCAATGCCAAGTTCCGACCAGACCTCCCCAATTCCCACACCCAATTGAACGGCTATGTCCGGGAAATTATAAATAAATATGGCATCGGCCGAAATCCGGTCGGTAAGCTCCCGGCGAATCGTTGCCAATTGTCTTTCTTTGGGTGTCATTGTTCATCCTCATTCTGCGGGCTACAAGGGTTGATCGTGTTGACGCATTTCGGGTCTATTTTCTTTGAACCATATACTCACCGTAAGAGGCAACCCTCTCGAATCCCAGTCTGTTGTAGCATGAAAGCGCCGGGTCGTTATCCGCCCTCACGTTCAGTCCGATATGGCTCGCGTCTTTGAGCAAGGACTGACAGGTCTTTGCGGTTGCCTGACGTCCGTATCCATTGTTTCTGTGTGATGGCGCAGTGGCGATATTTCCCAATGCGGCCACTTTGTATTCAGGCGAATAGACATGTATCCCGGCAACGCTGACCAGACTCTCTCCCTTTCTAATCCCAAAATACTGATTGGTTTCCAGCATTCTCGGGTCAAACCAATTGCCCGGGTAGTTTTTCCGATAGAACTCTGTAACCGTATCAACATCGTCTTGCCCAAGACCTGAAACATCCGGACAACCACATGCCTCTACTACATGATCGTGATGAAGAGCCATCTTAAGGTGCTCTCCGTGAGAATCTAAATCGTGGGTTCTATCGAAAAAAGACTCAAGCCCTGGACTAAGGTGTGCATAGAAGCGTTGTGGCAATAGATGCTCAATTGATGC
>JAZFSW010000633.1:0-4282 GCA_036446375.1 Desulfobacterales bacterium
GCGGCATGCTGCTCTATGGCAATTCGCGCCATTCTTACAAGGATCTGCCCCTGCGCGTGGGCGAAATCGGGCTGGTTCACCGGCATGAACTCAGCGGCGTTTTATCCGGTCTTTTCAGGGTGCGGGTGTTTCACCAGGACGATGCCCATATATTCATGATGCCCCGGCATATTGAAAGTGAAATCATCGGCGTGCTTGAACTCACCGAACGAATGTACAGCACATTCGGGTTGGGTTTTCATATGGAGCTTTCCACACGCCCGGAAAAGTCCATCGGCACGGATGAACAATGGGAGCAGGCTACCAACGGGTTGACCGCCGCCCTTGCCGACTATGGCGCGGATTATCAGATAAACGAAGGAGATGGGGCCTTCTACGGCCCCAAGATCGATCTGCATATCAAGGATGCGATCGGTCGGACATGGCAGTGTGGCACGATTCAACTGGACATGTCTCTACCGGAGCGATTTGATCTGTCCTATATCGGCCAGGACAACAACAAACATCGCCCGATAATGATCCATCGCGTGGTGTATGGATCTGTCGAGCGGTTCATGGGGATTCTCGTTGAGCACTTCGCTGGCAATTTCCCCCTGTGGCTGGCACCGGTTCAGGTGATTGTGCTGCCGATAAACGACAGCCTCGCCCCCTATGCCGATCAGGTCAAGGCGGATCTTGACGACGCCGGGATTGCTGTTGAAGTGGACAAACGAACGGAAAGCCTCAACAGGAAGATCAGGGATGCCCAGATCAGTAAGATTCCCCTGATCCTTACCGCCGGCCAGAAAGAGCAGGATGCCGGCACATATTCGGTAAGGACCCTGGACGGGAACGTCCGATATGGGATTTCACCGGAAGCTTTTTTGTCGGCAATCCTCGACCATATCAAGAAACGACGGCTGGATTTTGACATTTTTCCGGATTGACTTATTTGGGCAGATCAAAGGAGATGACGCGTGGATATCGATGAAATCAAATCAAGGGTTGAAGAACAACACCTGTTGGTGGAAAGCATCCGAAACGAGATCGGAAAGGTGCTCGTCGGCCAGAGGGACTTACTCGACGGGCTGCTGATCGGCCTTTTCACCCAGGGCCATGTCCTGATTGAGGGCGTACCCGGACTGGCCAAGACAAGTGCCGTCAAAGCCCTGGCAGACACGGTCAAGGCCGATTTCAAGCGGATTCAGTTCACCCCGGATCTTCTGCCGGCCGATCTGATCGGAACCGAGGTGTATCGGCCCAGCACCGGTGATTTTACGATCAAGAAGGGGCCGCTGTTTCACAACATCATTCTTGCAGATGAAATCAACCGCGCGCCATCCAAGGTCCAATCCGCCCTTCTGGAAGCGATGCAGGAAAAACAGGTCACCATCGGGGATACGACCTTTTCTCTTGCGGATCCCTTCCTTGTCCTGGCCACCCAAAACCCCATTGAGCAGGAAGGCACATACCCCCTGCCTGAGGCACAGGTCGACCGGTTCATGCTGAAGCTGGTTATCGATTACCCTGACAAAAGTGAAGAAAAGGAAATTATGCAGCGCGTGGGGTTCGGACACCCCGCCGACACACGCCAGGTCCTGGATCGAACCCAGCTGGCTGAGATCGTATCCCTGATCAGAACCATCTATATGGATGAGAAGTTGAAAGACTATATCGTGGATATTGTTCACGCAACGCGAAAGCCCGCAGACTACAATATCGATGTGTCCGATTACATCCAGTATGGCGGTTCCCCCAGAGCAACGATCTTTCTCAGCATGGCGGCAAGAGCATATGCCTTTCTCCAGGGAAGGGCCTATGTGACACCCCAGGATGTCAAAACAGTTGCCCCCGATATTCTGCGGCATCGAATCATCCTGACCTACGAAGCGGAAGCCGAAGATATTACCTCCGAGCAAATCATCGGACAGATTTTCGATGGGGTCGAAGTCCCCTAATTACACGCATTCACAAGTTCGATTATGTATTGTGCTTCGTCTCACCGCAGAGTCGCAAAGGACGCAGAGAACAGACAATTTGTCTCTGCGACCTCTGCGCCTCGAGGGTAACGGGCGGTGAAACACAAAATGTGCCCAGAATACGTAACTGTATCCACGAATAAGAGTACTAAGTAAGCCGATACCGCCAGGTCCACAGACAGAATACAATGATTTCACCGGAACTGCTCAAGAAGATCAAACGAATCCATATCAAAACCGGCCGCCGGGTCAATACGATGATGGCCGGCCAGTACCGATCTGTCTTCCGGGGCACCGGGATCGAGTTTGAGGAAGTGCGGGAATACTCCCCCGGCGATGAGGTCAAGAGCATCGACTGGAAGGTATCGGCGCGCATGGGCCGGCCCTTTGTCAAGCTGTACCGCGAGGAACGGGAACTGGTCATCATGCTGCTGGTAGACATGAGTGCATCGGGCCTGTTCGGCACGACCGATAATCTGAAGCGGGAAACCGCTGCCGAGATCGCTGCGATTCTTGCCTTCAATGCAATCAGAAACAGCGACCGAATCGGACTGATCCTGTTTACCGACCGGGTTGAAAAATACATCCCCCCCAAAAAGGGTTCGACCCATGTCTGGCGGGTCATCAAGGAGATATTTGCCTTTGAGCCCCAGAGCCGAGGCACCGATATCTCCGAAGCGGTGCGATATCTCGGACAGGTCTACAGGAAGAAGACGATCTCTTTTCTCATATCCGACTTTCTGGATCCCACCCTACCGGAAACCATGGCACAGCAGATCCGCCTGCTGAAGATTGCATCCAAGAAGCATGAGTTTATCGGGGTGGTCCTGTCGGATCCCGGTGATGGCCAGCTTCCGGAAGCCGGCATTATTACTGTCCGGGATCTTGAAACCGGTGAGCCGAAACAATTCGATGCATCGGACAAAGGTACCCGGCGCCGGTTTGAGAAGCAGAAACACCAGGAATACCAACAGCACCTCGAAATGCTGAAGATGTCCGAGATGGATTGTATCGAAATCAACACCCGTGATGATACGGCGGCATGTCTGACCCGGTATTTCAGGTACCGGGAGGTAAGGAAACAGTGATGCTGCGAAAAACACACGTCTTTGGCATCCTCCCGACGATGGTAATCGCTGTTGTCTTCCTGTGGTCGGGTCTCGGTGGGTCGGTGACCGCCCCGCCGGGACCGGTGCATCCCGTGCCATCTGCCCCCTCCCCTGCGCTGCAAATGCAACCGGATGGGCAACCGGGTCAAGCCGTTGAGATGACAGATATTCATGATATCAAACCCCCGGAACCCCTCGGTGCCAATCCGGCAATCATCATCTATATCCTTCTGGGGGTACTGGTTCTGGCACTTCTTACTGGCATCCTCATATACTGGCGCCGGCGGCAGAAACCATCCGCCGAAGATCCCTTACCGGTGCTTCCCCCGGAAGATATCGCCTTTGGCGCCCTGGATAGACTGGCAAACACCAGGGAAATCCAAGCAAGGGTGTTTTACTTTGAGCTGTCGGCGATACTGAGAAGCTATATCCAGGCACGATATGTTATCAATGCCATGGAGATGACATCGGAGGAATTCATACCGGCCATTGACCATCTGGCCATTGACAGGATCCATCAGCAAAACCTGAAGGCATTGGT
Organism: Desulfobacterales bacterium; assembly: GCA_036446375.1. Taxonomy (GTDB): domain Bacteria; phylum Desulfobacterota; class Desulfobacteria; order Desulfobacterales; family JAZFSW01; genus JAZFSW01. The sequence continues at coordinate 3,609 of JAZFSW010000633.1, forward strand.
CCGCTCAACGGATCCGGTTAAATTTGCCGGACATGCGGCCGGAGATGTCCAGATGCGCGACGATCTTGATTTTGTCAGACAACTGGTAGAGCAAACCACACCGGTAGAAGAACATGTTTAGCTTCGCGACCCCATATGCGTTCCTGTTGTTTGCGGCCATACCGCTTCTCATCCTATACCGGAAACAACGGGTGATGCGACCGGTCATGGGCATATCCAGCGTTTCGTCGGTCCGAGATGTAACGTTCTCTTCCATTCTGAGCGCCTCCTGGATCATCCCTCTAATGAGATACACCGCCCTGGCGCTGCTGATTGCCGCTCTGGCCAGACCCCAGTGGGGAACCCGACAGGTGAATATCCTCACCGAGGGGGTCAATATCATCATGGCCGTAGATCTTTCAGAGAGCATGGCAGCACTGGATTTCAAACACCGGGGGAAGATAATCAACCGCCTGGAAGCGGTGAAAGGGGTGGTAAGGGAGTTTGTCGCGGATCGGGAGGGGGACCGCATAGGCCTGGTGGTCTTTGGTGACAATGCTTACACCCAACTGCCCCTGACCCGGGATTACACGACCATCGTATCGGTGCTGGAACGCCTGGAAATCGGTGCTGCGGGCAAGAGCACCGCTATCGGTGATGCGATCGGTATCTCCCTCAAACGACTGGAAGATATC
>JAZFSW010000634.1:0-2776 GCA_036446375.1 Desulfobacterales bacterium
AATCCGAAACCTTTCATCATCGGCGTCTGTTTCGGTGCCAGCGCCTGTTATGCCACCCCAATCGGATACCAGACCAATCTTCTGGTCTACGGTCCTGGCGGCTATCGGTACAGCGATTACATGAAACTGGGGATTCCCCTGAATCTGTTTGTTATCGCAATGGGTACGGTGTTTATCCCGAGGCTATGGCCCTTTTGATCGGTTATGATGCACTGCAGACACATGCCACAGGGGTTCCCGGATAAACCAAGCCTAAGCATCTTGAAACATGGAATCAAACGAAAGGAAATACCACGACATGAACGATGACAGCTATGATCAATTGGCAGATGCATTAGATAGGCTTCCCAATGGTTTCCCGAGGACGCCTTCCGGTGTAGAGATCCGCATTATCAAAAAAGCCTTTACTGCAGAAGAAGCAGCGCTCGCCGGCCGGATGAGCCGAACCTATGAGACACTAGAGGCCATATCCGATCGACTTGGTCTTTCAGAAGCCACCGTGAAGCCATTGCTGAAAAGCCTTCTACCGAGGGGTCTGATTCGCCGGAAACATGTTGAGGGGTTGGCGATGTACCGGCTGGGACCATTCCTCGTTGGCTGGTACGAGGCGATGATGGGTCGGCTGCGCCATGACCGGGAGTTTGCGGAACTCTTCGAGCAGTATTTAAAAGAGGGCGGCGGCGATCGCATCCTTGCCCCGCGTCCCGGCCTGCTCGGAGTGGTACCGGTGAGAGGATCTCTGAAACCGGAGCAGCTTCAGGGGCACGAAGACATTGATGCCCATTTCGCAAGGCATGAACGCTTCAGTGTCATCGACTGTGTGTGCCGGTTGGAACGCAACCTCGTGGGAGGTGATTGCACAATGCCGATGAAGTGTTGTGGATTCACCGGACTTCCCCCCCATACGCCCCTTTCGGAAGACGTTCTTGACCGAGAGCAGGCCATAGCGCTTTTCGGCAAACTGGAGGAACAGGGGCTCATACATCTCGGATTCTACGGGTTTACCTCCAGCGCCAAATCGCCGCAGTTTGTCGGTTGCTGCAACTGCTGCGGCGATTGCTGCGGTGTCCTGCGCGGCACCAACGATCTGGGTCTCGCCGAAGGTCCACAACGATCCAACCATCGTGCGGCCATTAACCTGGATAGCTGTATCGCCTGTGGTAACTGTATCGAACGGTGTCAGGTGAATGCCATTACCGAAGACGCAGATGGCATGCCTGAACTGAACCTGGACCGCTGCATCGGATGCGGGTCCTGTGTCATCGGATGCGCCGGTGAGGCCATTGAGATGGTTCCGGTATCCCCGGGGGAATGGTTCGATGTGCCCTCAAGCTTTGAGGAATGGGAAGAGATACGCCTGCGCAATCTGGAAGCTGAATAAGGGGCTGCCCTGGCACCTCATATGAGCAACGCCTCTGGCTAAATCGCACAAGGCGGGACCAGTCTGAGCGGTAAAAAAACGACGTTGGTCGGTTGGGGTAAAGGCCCGCCATCTGCTTCGCCTACAGATGAGGCGGACGAGGCGGCTCGTTTCGGCAATCGTATGTGGGTTGCGGTAAAGACCCAATCACGCCATGGCGTGACGCAACCGGTCAACCAACACCGAGACCTTGATGTAATTTCATACGAGCAACGCCTCTGGCTGGACCACAGTCAGTCTGATCGAAAAGGAAACGACACATGGTGTCAGGTTTCAGGAGAGGCCCCTAAAGAGGTGTCATGACACCTGAACACTGACACCTGCTTCTTTTCAAGCCGAATAGGCGCAAACCTATCTCTAGAATGTAGTTTCATATAAGCGAAAGGAAACTCCATGCCTGCAAGAATCATCCTGACCCTAATACTGCTGATTAGTATTCCGGCATACGCCGATCAGGAGATCATCGAGAACGTTGTCTATGGCCATAAGGACGGCATGGCGCTATACTATGACATCTACAAACCGGCAAAGCCCAATGGTGCCGGTATTATCAGTATGCAAAGCGGCGGGTGGTTCTCAAGGAGAGGTCGCCGTGAAAGACTGGCGGAATGGTTTTCTTCCTTCACAGATGCCGGCTATACGGTTTTTGCGGTCTACCATGGCAGTGCCCCCCGGTACAAAGTTCCTGAAGCGTATGCGGATGTAAGCAGAGCGGTCAGACATATCCGGATGACTGCCGGCAAGATCGGTGTAGATCCCAATCGCATCGGTGTCACCGGTGGCAGTGCCGGCGGCCACCTGGCCCTGATGGTGGGGCTTGATTCGGATGAGGGGAATAAGGATGCTCCCGATCCGGTAATGCAGAGCAGCAATCGGGTTGCAGTCGTGGTAGCCTACTATCCACCGGTTGATATCCGCCCAATGGTTGGGAAATCTCTGAAGCGTTTCCCGGCCCTGGATTTTCCGAAAGATCAGGCTGCCGGCATATCCCCCATACTGTTTGTTACGAAAGATGATCCGCCAACCTTATTGATACATGGGGATGCCGACAAACTTGTCATTCCCCTAAACAGCACAGCAATGCACAAGGCCCTTAAGGATAGCGGTGTCACCACCGAACTATTAATCGTCAAAGGGGGTGGCCACGGATTCAGAGATCCGCAGAATCGCGCTAAAGCCGGAAAGGCACGGTTGGATTGGTTTGACAGCTACTTGAAAAAATAGGTCTCACCTCTGGCATATCGATTGCAGCCTTTATGTGTCACGCCCTTGGTATGATCATCATCTGATAAAAGGAGTCGGAAAGAAAATACAGATGCATCGCCTTAAGACTTTCATTATTGCGCTCGTGGCCAT
>JAZFSW010000635.1:0-2881 GCA_036446375.1 Desulfobacterales bacterium
TCTCCGGGACCTGCTGAAAAATGAAGATCTGAAAGAGGAACACGCCAAACTCAGGGCCGCAACGGAGAGGCTCACCGACCTTTTCGACGATGCACCTGTCGGTTACATTACCCTTTCTGCGGAAGGAACGGTTGAGGAAATTAATCTGACCGGTGCCAAAATGCTTCGCGTGGATAGAGGGCAAGTGGTAGGTACGCCATTTTCTGACTACATTACCTCGGAAGCAGAACAGATGTATGGCCTTCATCTGAAGGAAGTTTCTGCCACCTGCGAACCATTGTCCTGCGAACTGAAACTTGAAAGAAAGGACGGCACAACATTCCATATCCGGATAGACAGCAGGGCCATTGACGTCGATGGGGGTCTAACGCAGATTCGGTCCACCCTGACCGATATCACCGAACACAAACAGGCCGGAAGGGCAATCCGGGAGAGCGAAGATCGTTTGATGAGTTACTATGAGGCCACGTTCGAAGGGATTGCCATATCTGTTCAGGGTGAGCTTATCGATGTCAATGAACGGTTCTGTGAAATCTTCGGGTATGAGCGTGAAGAACTGATCGGTAAGAATGCCATGGATCTTGTGGTGGAAGAAGACAGGGAACTGGTATCAGACAACATTCAGTCCGGATTTGAAAAACCGTATGAACACCGGTGTCTTCATAAAGACGGTTCCATCGTTCATGTAGAAGTTCACGGCCGGCAGATTCAATTTCAGGGGCGTCCGGCCAGGGTAGCAGCCATACATGATATCACTGAGAAAAAGGTGCTTCGAGGCCAGCTCATACAGGCCCAGAAGATAGAGGCCATGGGTACATTGGCCGATGGGATCGCACACGATTTCAATAATCTTCTGGCAGCCATCATGGGATATATTTCACTGGCTGAAGACGATATCGACCCTAAGATCGGTACATCTGAATTTCTAGAAGAGGCCGATAAGGCATGTCTGCGCGCTAAGGATCTGACGACCCGGCTGATTAAACTTGCCCGGGGTGAAGCGCCCGATAAAGAAGAGGTCTCCATCGGGAAACTGACAAAGGATATTGTCAATTCCGCCCTGAATGGTTCGATCATTCATTGTGGATTTTCTATACCGGAAGATCTTTCTCCGGTGGAAATCGATGAAGAGCAGATAAAACAGGTCATTCACAGCATTACCGCCAACGCCATGGAGTCCATGAATGGGCAGGGCACGATCAAGGTGGGCTGTGAAAACATTACCATCGATGACAATGATGCCCTGATGCTCAGGAACGGAAACTATGTGAAGATATGCATAGAGGACCAGGGTACCGGCATACCCAAAGGGGAGCTCTCAAGAATCTTTGATCCCTATTTCACTACCAAGGAAGCAGGCGCGCAGAAAGGGACGGGGTTCGGGCTTTCCATGACCCATTCGATAGTTAAGAGACACAATGGATCAATCACCGTGGAGTCCGAACTGGGGGAGGGTACTGCTTTCACGATCTATCTGCCTGTATCTGATGGGGGAATCAGAGAACCGAGACCTTTCAGCGAAGAACCAGGCGGAGAACCCGTCCGGGGCAAAGGGAAAATACTCGTGATGGATGATGAAGCGACCATGCGGGATCTGTCGGGAAGGAGGCTGGATCGGCTGGGATATGATTTTGAGGTTGCAGAAAATGGTGCAGAAGCCATTCGTTTATACCAGCAAGCCAGGCAGACAGAAGCACCCTTTGATGTCGTGATACTGGATCTCACCATTGCGTTCGGCATGGGAGGCACAGAGACCCTCGACAATCTCCGTGGAATTGACCCTGATATTAAAGCCATTGTGGCCACCGGACATTCCGATGACCCGATTATAACGGACCATCGGGAATATGGTTTTAGGGGGGCCCTGAGAAAACCCCATAGCGAATTTGAACTCAGCAAGGTTCTGCAGGGCGTATTTTCCGAAGCGTAAATCCTTCCAGGATTCGAGGATTGCGCCCATGCGCCTTTTCGGCTTGGATTGAGACAAGGGATCAAGCGAAGGAATGCCTGCGAGAGGTTACTTATGAAGATTCTAATTGCAGAGGATGAAGACGTCTCTCGTGCCATGCTACAGACCGCCCTGGAAGAATGGGGATACACGGTAACAAGCACCAGTGATGGAGACGAGGCCTGGGATGCTCTTCAGGAGACAGATGCACCGCAGCTGGCAATCCTTGACTGGATGATGCCGGGAAGAAATGGTCCTGCGTTGTGTCATGAACTTCGGAAACTGGAGCGGGACGAGCCCTTGTATCTGATCCTTCTCACCGCCAGAGGCGAAGGCGGGGATATTGTCCGGGGACTCGAAGCTGGCGCGGATGACTACATTGTCAAACCCTATGACAGCGCCGAACTGCAGGCGAGGATAGATGTGGGCAGGCGGATTATCCGGCTGCAAGACGAGCTGCGGGAACAGGTAAAGCTTCAGGGAATAGTAGAAATGGCCGGAGCTGTGTGTCATGAGATGAATCAGCCCATGCAGGTTATTTCCGGCTTGTCAGAGCTCTCCCTATGGGATATTACCGAGGATAATCCCCTGTATCCAACTATCCGGAAGATTAAGGGACAGGTTGACAGAATGGGGGAAATAACAAGAAAGCTTATGAATATCGTACGATATGAAACAAAGGATTATCTCGAAGGAAAAATCGTAGATATAGATAAGGCCGTGGATCAGGCCTGAAGCGTAAAGACCCCCTTTCCATCATCGAACAACTCGCTTTCCAGCAGAGATTCATCGAGGGCAGCGCAATTGACCTTGACCAACGGTTTTTTGTCGCGGGATCTGCATTCATGGATGGCATTTGCCACGAGTTCTTTGCCGATGTAATCGAAGAATGCCGATGTAATCGGCAGGGGGAATCCCCGATGTAATCGGGGG
>JAZFSW010000636.1:0-5258 GCA_036446375.1 Desulfobacterales bacterium
CCGCTGTTTCCACCGGTAGCCACAGCATATCGGTCATCCATACCGACACCTGGTTGGCCACATTGACGACGAGAAAGAACATCACGTAAAGCACCAGGAATAGTATGGGAATCCCGAAAAACGGGTGACGACTCAACCGGGCGACATGCCTCGAAAACTCTCTCGGGGCTACCTTCTGTCTTTTTACTGTCATTCCAATGGCTTCGTTAATCCATTGGGATCTCTTATTGTTGATGATATGATTGATATTTCCCCGAAAAGAATCCCGGATGGTCTCCGATTCCCGGATCAGTCCCCCAGTTTCCGCCTTACTGTGGGTATCTTCCAGCTGTCCGATGATGAAGGGATCGTTCATCATAATCAGAAGGGATGCGATTCGCCTATGGGGGAAATCGGAACGCAACTGTCCTTCGATGGACAGGCGCCCGTTTTCTATGATGTCACCGTAGTGGATCTCCAATTTCCCCTTCCGTGCTTCGGCTATCGCGTCTTTCAATGCGCCGGTGCCCTGACCGTGAAGCGCCATCGATTCAATGACCGGAATGCCGAAGATACGGGATAGCCCATCTGAATCGATCCAGATTCCCCTTCGGGTGGTTTCGTCAATTGCATTCAGAGAAATGACCATGGGTATGCCCAGGGTAAGCAGATCTGCGGTAAGAACCAGAGACTGCTTCAGCCGGTTGGCATCAATGCACTGGATGAGTACGTCCGGGTTTTCGGTGAAGATCGTCTCCCGAACGATACGCTCCTCTTCCGAATGAACGTAAAGGCTGTGTAGGCCCGGCGTATCGGTTATTTCAAATGTCTCACTGCCAATACGGCGTTTGGTCTTCCTCGTGGTGATCGTGGTCAGGGGAGAATTGGCGACGATGGTGTACTCGCCGGTCAGATTATTGAATATCTGACTTTTGCCCGAATTGGGCAGGCCGACGATCATCACTTTTTTCACAGCGGCTGGAGGTCGAGAATCCGGCACCTTCTTCACGGACGCCGAAGGTCGCGAATCTGCCATATTTTTGACGTTGGATGCTGTTGATTCTGTCATGGTCATAGGGCTTCACTTATGCTAAAGTTATCACAGGGGAATTGCTCAGCCGTTTCGATTCGACCAGTTAGGATGATGCAATTTATGTGCCATATCCGATAGTTGGTTGTTCTCACGGCTGCATTCTCCTCAATCTTGCATTAACGATTTAGCTACTGCTTAGAGGTCTTTACTCCATGACCCATCGCATCAGTGACGATTGTATCGGATGCGGCGCCTGTGCCAAAAAGTGCCCTGAAGAGGCCATCGAAGGCGAAATCAAGGTTCGTTTTGATATCGACCCTTACCTGTGTCAGGACTGCGGCACCTGCTTTGGAACCTGTCGCCAGGGGGCGATTATCGACCCCGACGGGAACCCCTCACCCAGACCGCGGAAAAAGAAGGCGGTAAAGGCCACGGTTGACACCGAAATATGTGCCGGATGCAGAACCTGCCTTCTCAACTGTCCCCGGGAAGCGATACGTTTCATCAAACCCAGAGTCTTTTCTGCCGGTTACTGCCGTGTGGACACCCAAATTTGTGCCGGGTGCGGCACCTGTACCCGGTCCTGCATCACCGGTGCCATACAGGTGCTCTGATCACGCCTTGCTGATCCGCACCTTGTAATAATGTCCGCAGTTCGAACAGTGATTGATCGTCTCTCCTGCCATTACCATGTAGATTCCCATCAGCATCATGGGGAATCCGAGTATCGCGCCAATGAAAAAGAGAGAGCAGAATACCCCCGCAACGATCAATATGATCGGCCAGCCTCCGGGAAACTTCTTGACCTTGAGCAGTTCCATGGGTGTCTGGCAGTGCCGGCATGCCACGCCATCTCTTGTGTGTTCAGCCATCACCATACCCTTCCTTTGAAAAGACAATTTTGCCACCACTGCGGCAAAGCACCAAGACACGAAGTTAAGAGAATCCTGAGCTGTTCTTTGTGCCTTTGCTTGTCGGCCGAAGCTTTATGCGAAGGCTGATGCCTTTGTGGCCAATCCCTCAGGTCTGGTATCCCTAGGACTTTTTGGTCGCGAATTTCTTCACACCGAAAGACAGCCCCAAAGCACCACCGACAATACCGGCGATCTTTGTAACCACACCGGCCACGACCACCTCTGCAGCACTGGCGGCTAACGCAATACCGGCGACACCGGCCAGCACGCCGAGGCCGCCACCGATGAGGACCTTGCTTCCGACCTGAACCACATCGGAGAGCTTTACGTCCTGTTTCGGGTCTTTAAACAGATCCGGGTCGATTTCATCCAGCTGTGCTTCTATTCGGTCCTGCCTTTCCTTTCTAAACTGCAGTGCCTGTCTCTTCTCGTCATAGGTTTCGTCTTGAATTTGCGCCATGTTAACTCCCCTTCTTAAGGTAAATCGGCAAAAGCAACCTTCTCTTCTTATTCCGTTTGGTTCCCTTCTGATTTCTTCTGACACCTCTAATCGTGTTGATGGTGTTGATACCGGCACCGGCAACACCACCTCCTGCAGTCAATTTGACGGCCAAAGCATGGCCCAACAATGTCTTGAGCCCGATTGCAGGGGCGGCCGCCATCACACCAACGGTTGCTGCCACGACCCCGACGCCCGCTCCCATGACCGCTTTACGGCCCAGTGTCATATGCCGTTCCTCGGGATGACAGTCTTCAATGTCAATGGCACTGATTCGCTTTCGATGCAGCTTGCAGTAATCCGAGCTGTATCCTCTGATCTCACAATGGTCACATTGATGTTTCTGGTTTTTCATGATGACTCCGTCTGTGTGTCCGAGCCCAAAAAGATAGTTCTTGCCACAAAGGCACTAAGACACGAAGCTAGGGCATAAGAAAGAACGACTCTTTTGTGTCTTTGTGCTCATAGGTCAGGATGCTCTTACGCCGTCGTGTCTTTGTGGCCATGTTTTCCTTTCATGCTGTGAAGCACAAATATGTAATATACACACTTGAAACACAGAGGAAGATAAGGGCTACCGGCACTCCTGTCCTTGCATACCCGGCAAAGGATAGGGAGCCACCTTCCAGACTTCCAGATGTTCGTTTCAAGTGGTGGTTTTCTACGAGCGTAACGGCCACAGGGCCTGCCGTTGCTCCCAATATGGTGGCTGAAGAACCTGCCAGAACCCCGAGGGAAAGTGCCCACCAGATCACGTGACCGGGGGGACCCTGGGAAAAACTCAGCACGATGGGAAACAGAAAGGCCGTTGCAGGGCCGGCATTCAAAAAGGCTGTTAAAAAGGCCGCTGACCACATCAGGATCAGGCAGAGAAACCAGGGCTTACCAAAGGATAGAGCAATGGCTGCCCTGGTGATATACAGTAGCAGACCCGTAGCCTCCAGTCCTCCCACGACCACAAACAACCCGAAAAAAAAGAGCAGGTCATTGAAGCCGATCCCCTTGATAATAGTCCTATGGTCAACGCCCGAAAACAAAAACAGTATGGCTCCGGCAAGAAGGGCAATGGCCGACGGGTGCAGGGAGATCCGGTCTGCCAGTAACATCAGAAATATCATATGAAACAGAACAAAGAGTGCCCGGTTTGTGATTCTATGGTTCCGGGGATGATGTGCCGGTTCTTTCAGCGGGCTTGCCTTGGTCCGGGCCGTGTACCTTGGAGATCTACCGTATGTTGACCAGAGGTAGATCAGCAGCAATCCGAGCAGGATCAGGCATATGGGCATCATGAATACGATAAATTCGATAAACCCGATGCCGGCTTCGGTAGCAATCAGCATATTGGGGAAATCACCGATCATGGTCGACGCACCTCCGAGGTTCGAGGCGATGATCTCGCCGACAACGATGGGTCGGGGATCCATTTCGAGGGCTTCGGTCAGATTCAGGGTTATCGGCACAACAATCAGAATCGTGATGAGATTGTTGACCAGCATGGAGAAGAAATAGGTCAGCAGGCAGAAAACAAAAAGCAGGCTCAGGGTGCTGTTTCCCGTGAGTCGGCTGACGCGGTATGCCACTCGCTCAAAAAATCCGGCTTCATCCAGGACAACCGAGATGATACTGATACCCAGAAGCAGTGAAAGGGTGTTGAACTTGACGGCGAGCAGTGCATCCAACGGACTGTAGTTTCTGAAAAAGGATCCCAGAACGAGGATCGTTGCGCCAAAGATCAGTACGATACGGGTTCGGTCCATGCTTCGCTTGTACAGCATGTAAAACAGAATGGCAGAAAGCTTTAGAAACACAACGATAATAAAGATTTTTCTGCCAGTGGAGAAAGGGCGTTCCTTTAGCTCCATGTTCTTCCGGTTCTGTCTTTCAAGCCACGGTGTTTTTACCCGAACCGAGATGTCCTTGTTCCGGCCGTTGCGGATAACCGTGAATCTCAGCGTTTCAATGTCCTGTTTGGACGCGACAATATGTCTTGCCATGGCAAGGGATGAAATGAGCCTTCCATCGATCCCGATGACCAGATCGCCGGCTTCCAGTCCCGCCCTGCCGGCCGGTGAGTTCGGATCAATGCGGTCCACAATAATCGTGGCCTGGCCTTCCCCTGCACGGGACATCACCATCCTCACGCCCAGCTGGTCAATGGAGGTGAAAAGCGGGGTTGACCGGTCATAGGTCTGCTCTTCAAGGGCATTTCCATAAAGGGACCAGAAAAGCAGGAAGCCGATCAGGAGCAGAAAAGCCTTGGCTCTCATGTCCGGCTTCTCAAGTCCCACGGATCCTGCAACGATCCGGGCCCCCGGCTGTTTGGTCTGGATAATCATGCCTCACTCTCCACGGATCTGAAATTAACCCAGACCCGTTCCACATCCCTGATTTCTTCAAGCAGGGCTTTCTTTACCCGTTCCGCAATCGCATGTCCCTTGCCAATCGTTGCCCTGGGGTCGATAAGAATATCCAGATCCACCCAGATCTTCTGACCGACCTGTCTCGTTTTAAGCTTTCGGATACCATGGATGTCTTGCATATCATCGACAATGGTCTTCACTGACTCTCCGTAAGTGTCGTTGACCGATGTGTCCATCAGTGCCCTGACCGATTCGGCAAGGATGCCATAACTCACCTTGATGATAATGGCCACCACACATAGTGCTGCGACCGGATCCAGGTGATGAAATCCCAACTGGCTACCGACGGTACCGATGATGACCACCAGAGAGGAAAAGCAATCCGCCCGGTTTCCCCAAGCGCTGGCGATGATCGTAGGGCTTTTCAGCTGGGTGCCGGCACATCGCATATACCGGAACAGCATCTCGTTGGC
>JAZFSW010000637.1:0-2834 GCA_036446375.1 Desulfobacterales bacterium
TGGGCATCAAGCAATTGCAGGACAATCCGTGGACAACTGTGGCTGAACGCTACATCGCCGGAAAAGAGATTACCGGAACCATCACCAATGTGACTGATTTCGGGATATTTGTAGAGTTGGAAGAGGGCATTGAGGGTCTCGTACATGTGTCTGAGATCAGTAAAGAAAAAATCAAGACACCGGTTGGGCAGTTCAATGTCGCCGATGTGATTACCGCTCGCGTTATGAATATCAATAGTGAGGAGCGCCGGATCGGCCTTTCCATCAAGCGGCTTGATGAGGAGGACGACCAGGTTATGCTCAGCGATTATATCGACAATATGAAACCTGCAACATCGACCTTTGGGGAAATCCTGCGGGAGAATCTTCAGGAGAAAATGAAGGAAGAATAGCCCACTGTTCTTTGGGGAAATCCTGCGGGGGAACCTTCTGGCCAGAAAGACGGCCCCCTTTCCTACGTGAAAACGCTCACATCACCCAGCCCTTCACGTATCACTTCCGGTTCATCATTGATCATGGAGATGACACTGGAGGGCTGTCCCGGTACCATGCCGCCATCAATAACCACATCCACATTCGATTTGAAGTAGTCGTGCAACAGGGAAGGATCGTCGAAAATGGTATTGTTCTTTGCTTTTGCACTGGTGCTGAGTATCGGGTTCCCCAGCTCTTCCACCAGATCCATACAGATCGGATGGGACGGTACGCGTATCCCGGCGGTTCGTCGCTGGGTGAGCATTATTTTCGGCACAAGCTTGGACCCTTCTAAGATAAACGTATAGGGTCCCGGCAGGAGCCGCTTCATCGTCTTGTAGGCATAATTGGAGACCTTGGCATAGTGGCTGATGTTCTTTAGCCCGGAACAGATGAAGCTGAAGGGTTTATTTCTGTTCCTGCCGCTGAGCAGGTAGATCTTCTCAATCGCCTTCTTATTCATTATATCACAGCCGATACCATAGTGCGTGTCGGTTGGGTAGGCAATGATGCCGCCCCGCCTGAGAATGTCCACGACCTTTACGATAAGTCGTTGCTGTGGATTTATGGGGTTGATTTTGAATATCATGGCGATGATGAATCCTTCCGCATGTCCTCAAACGATCCGCTCCTTCCGATTTCTACACCCGTCATACGGCTGCTACCGTTTTGCGACATGCCTTTTCTATAACGGATCTTTTGACCTTGTCAAGGCCACAAATAAAGATTGCCAAAGTGACGATCATCTGTTATTCGAAGCCGGAAAGGACCTGACAGACCGATTCCGATTCCCGATTTTCAGGATCCTCCCACATGGCCGGATGGTTCATGACGACCGCTGTCTGGCTGACGCGACATCGACTCACTGTTTCAACCCTCACCATACCCTTTTTGGAGACGCTTTATGGCTATATTGACACCGGAAGAGGCTTATTCATTTGATGATGTGTTACTGCTGCCCAACTATTCTGACGTTTTGCCCAAGGACGTTAATGTCCAGACCCACCTGACGAAAAACCTTGCTTTGAACATGCCGATTGTCAGCGCCGCAATGGATACGGTAACCGAGTCCCGGACGTCGATTTGCATGGCACGGGAGGGGGGGATCGGTTTTATCCATCGCAATATGAGCATCGAAAGCCAGGTCACGGAGGTAGACAGGGTTAAGAAGTCTGAATCGGGTATGATCATCGATCCGATTACCATTCATCCGGATCAGCCGATCCACGAAGTGTTGGAGCTCATGGAAGAGTATAGTATTTCCGGGGTGCCGGTCACCAAGGGGAGTCAACTGGTGGGCATCGTGACCAACCGGGATCTTCGGTTTGAAACGGATTTGTCCAAGCGCGTGTCCGATGTGATGACCAAGGAAAATCTTGTCACGGTCTCCGAAGGCATCAGTTTGGAGGATTCCAAAAAGCTTCTCCACGAGCACCGCATCGAAAAGCTTCTTGTGGTGGATGACAAGCAGCAGCTTGTCGGCTTAATCACCATAAAAGACATTGAGAAGGTGAAAAAATACCCCAATGCGTGCAAGGATGACAAGGGCCGGCTCCGGGTGGGGGCCGCGGTGGGTGTCGGACCGGAGATGGCACAACGAGCCGAAGCCCTGTTGGCGGCCAAGGCTGATGTGATCCTGATCGACACCTCCCATGGACATTCCAGAAATGTGATCGATGCCGTCAGAACCCTCAAGGCCAGTTTCCCGAGTATGGAACTGATTGCCGGTAATGTGGGCACAGCCCAAGGTACCGAAGATCTGATCGCGGCCGGGGTCGATGGTGTGAAGATCGGTATCGGCCCCGGCTCCATCTGTACCACGCGGATAGTGGCCGGTGTGGGTGTTCCCCAGATTACGGCGATTATGAATTGTGGGGCTGCATCCAACCCCAACGGTGTACCGCTGATTGCCGATGGCGGCGTCAAATTCTCCGGCGATATCACCAAAGCCATCGGAGCCGGTGCTTCTGTCGTAATGATCGGCGGGCTATTTGCCGGTACCGAAGAAAGCCCAGGAGAGCTGGTTCTTTTCCAGGGAAGAAGCTATAAAGTGTATAGGGGAATGGGATCGCTTGAGGCGATGAGAAAAGGGAGTAAAGACCGATACTATCAGGGAGAAGATGCCGAAGATGACAAACTGGTACCTGAGGGTATTGTTGGTCGCGTTCCCTACCGAGGGTCCCTTCCTGCAGAAATTGCCCAGCTTGTGGGCGGCTTGAAAGCCGGTATGGGTTATGTGGGCTGTCAAACTCTCGAAGCGCTTCGGGAAAAAGCACGATTTATCAAAATCACCGCCTCAGGTATGCGTGAAAGCCATGTTCATGATGTTATTATTACAAAGGAAGCCCCGAACTACCGGC
>JAZFSW010000638.1:0-6565 GCA_036446375.1 Desulfobacterales bacterium
GGAAAGACCGTAGTAAGCGAGTTTTCCCGGATCCGGTTCAACGCGAATTTCCCGTACCAAACCACCGCGGACATCGGCTTCCAGCACACCGGGAACAGATTCAATCTCATCTTCCAGATCCTCGGCGATCTCCTTAAGCCGGACCAGGCCGCAAGTGCCGGATAGCGAGAAGACGACAATCGGCATGTCAGAAAAATTCTGTTCCATTACATTCGGATCATCCTCCAGATCGGCAGGCAGTTCGGCTTTGGCAAGATCAACCTTGTCTTTGGTTTTAATGAGCGCATCGTCGATGTCAACACCGGAAACAAACTCGATGGAAATCGAACTGCTGCCTTCGGTACTGGAAGACTGGATCTGCTTGACACCTTCCAGACCCTTTAGCTTTTTTTCGATGGGAATCGTTATGGCCTGTTCGATGTCCTCGGGGGCCACACCGGGATAGCTGGTGGTTATGAAGACAAAGGGCGGGCTGACATCGGGGGTCGATTCCCGGGGAAGTGAAAAATAAGAAGCAATGCCGAAAATAATGATCATCAGGGAAAGGACGACAACACTGATTCGTTTTCGTATCGCCGTATCTGAAACGATCATGGTTGAAGGATCTCCTCAACATTGCTGACATTCCTGATTACATCTACGGCGTGGCCTTCGTCGAGAAGACGATGGCCCACAACAACGACCCTGTCTCCGGCCGCTAAACCGGCGGTAATATGAACCTGCCAACCGCTTAGGACGCCGAGAGATACCGGTCTTTTCTCCGCATGGCCCTCATTTTCAACGAAGACATACCGCTCATCGTTCTGGGCAATCACGGCATACAGGGGAATCACAATCGCATTTTCAAAAACGGCCCTGACCAGCTCAACCCGGGCAAACATACCGGGCCGGATCTGCCCATCCGGGTTGGCAACAAGAAGCTCAAGATCGTAGAGACGCGCGAGACTTCTCGGCTGATAGGACAAAAACAGCTTCTTTCCCGTTACACGCCGATCTGCCAGGGCTTCGATCAATACCGTTGACTCATTCAGATCAAAGAATGCCGACACGTCGCTTTCAGGAACCCCCACGATCACCTTTACACTATCCACATTGAGAATCTGCGCTACGATATCGCCGACCTTCAGCAGATTTCCCTGGGTCGGGATGATCTGATTGAGACGCCCATCAATGGGGGCGGCGATGCGGGTCCGGCTCAACGCAAGCTGGGCCTCTTTGCGCTGGGCGGTGACATCTTTCAGCCGGGCTTCGATTTCATCCAGCTTGTTCTGAGCAGCGATCTTCTTTTTTGCCAGCGAGGCGTAACGATCGAATTCCTGTTGGATCAGGTCGTAACTGGCCTCAATTCGCGCGAGCCGCGAACGATAGTCCCGGTCATCGATCTCGACCAGAATCTGACCTTTGCGAACCTTCTGTCCTTCTTTGACCCGGATTCTGGTTACCTGGCCAAAGACTTCGGCCTTGATCCACAGGTCCTCTTGGGGCTCTACCTGGCCGGGAAGGTTGATCTTGTCTTCCAGCCGAATCGGTTCAAGCGTCAGTGTAAGGACTTTGACCGTTGGAATGTCTTTCTTCAGGGCGGCCAATCGAGCCTGCTCAAGCCGCTTGCTCTCCACCCCGATCTTCAGGAACATGATCCCGATAAAGGCAAGGATCAACAGTACAATCAGCCAGGGAATCGACCCCCAGAGAAATCGGAGAATCCTGGTGTTTTTATCCAATGGGTCCATTTTGTCTTAATGCCTTCGGAATCAGTGTTTGATGAACTCGTAAGAAATATGGCCGATGGCTAAGTAGAAATCTTCATATACAGGGCATAGTGGTTGGCAGGCGTGAAGGCATACAAATCGTATGTCGAACGTCTGGCCAAACGCTATAACGCCGTAGATGGAGACTTTCTACGACGCCATCAGTGTTTGATGCGCCCGGAATGGGCACATTCGGATCGAAGACGTCTGCCAACGATCTTTTCAAACACCCGACCGATATTCAGCAGTTCATCCACATCGATGCCGGTATCGATACCCATCTCATCCATCATCACCACCATGTCTTCGGTCGAAACAAGACCGACAATGCCCGGATCGGCATAATAGTATTCCCCGGTGCCGGCTACCGGAACGCCGTCAACAAAGTTGGCCGGCTGACCGCCGGTACCCCCCAGCGTCGACTCAAAATGGGTGATGCCTGCCTGCAATGCCGCCAGCACATTTGCCAGACCCCAGCCCCGGGACACATGGAAATGGGCGATATGTTTGGCCGGATCCGGAATCGCATCCAGAATCATGGAAAAATAGTCATACACCTTGTTTGGCGGCGCAGACCCATCGTGATCGGCGTGCTCAATATCGTCGGCACCGATGTCGAGCCACCGCCGGGTAAATTCAACCGCCTTTTCCAGTTCTGTCGGGCCTTCAATGGGGCATCCCCATATCGTGCTTACCGTTCCACAGACCTTCATCCCCGCATCATGGACCTTGGGGATATAGGTCTCACACATTTTCCAGTAGTCATCCAGGGACAGACCGGAGTTGGTTCGATGATGGGATTCACTGGTAGAAACCATAAAAAGAATCCGGTCCGGCCCATATCCTTCCTTGTACGCTTCAATGGCCCGATCGGCCGACCTTTCTCGTATCGTCACGGCCGTTATTTCCACCTCTTTGAGAAGGGATCCGACCTTCCTGCTGGCGTGAAGCTGCTTGGAAAGATCATCGGCATCTTTGAACTGAGGCATCCCCCGGGGGTTCCCGAAGTTGGTGAGCTCGAGGCGCTTGAAACCTGCCAAAATCAGCTGTTCGGCCACCCAAAGCTTTGCTTCAGTCGGTATATACGTTTCTTCGTGCTGAAATCCATCCCGCACGGTTACATCACCCAGAACAACCTTCTTGGGATATGGTAACGTTGCCATCATCGATCTCCTTTCCTGGAACGATCACTCCTGAGAATTACTTTCACGTCTATAAAGATAGTGGGTTTCTATCATAATCCGCCAAAACTTCAAGTATTTTAAAATCTTGCTGTTTTTTGACACCTCACCACTTTCGGATTTCATCCTGATTTCATCCCCCAGTGATTTCATCCCCCCTGTTTTTCATCCCCCCTCGACAATCGTTTGATTTTGGTGTAAAGAATCAGGAAACACAGTATTCGTGCTTCATGTTTACACCAGATGGGAAAATGGAAAAAGATCAACGAAGAGATCAAAAGCGATACGCGATATCCATGGATGTCAAACTGAGTACCCCTGACATGTCGATAGAGGTCTTAGCGACCAACATCAGCAACGATGGATTCGGGCTTCAGTCTGTAAAGATCGTCCCCGTGACCGCCCAGGCCAATATTACCATAGCCTCCCCGGTGGAAGCGACTTTCTATGGCGCCCTCACATGGTCCCGCCACACCCTCATCCAGGACCTGGATGCCTATGAAATGGGTTTTGAAACCTACGCGATTTTTCATCAGGGCACGATGGCCGACACGCCTGAAACAAGAGAACAGATCATACAGAAGATCCTCGAGAAAGTGGGAGAGTAGCCTGACGATCATTGCAGGCGGCCTCTATGGGGGTGGGGACGGCATGCTGTTCTATTTCTGAATGGGTCAGTCGGTAAGCTTTCGTAATTCCAGCAATATTTGCTCATTTGTCGGTCGTTTGGTGTAATTCACCTCGACATACTTCCAGCGAACCACTCCCTCGGTGTCGATAATGTAGGTCGCCGGATGTGGCCAGCCGCTCCCATCCGGATTCAAGATCCCGTATCGGTCGATAACGCTGTGATTTGTGTCTTCAAGCAGTGGAAAATCATATTCCCCCGAAAACCGCTTTCGCAGGTCCCCGGCAAGCCGCTTCGATACCTGATGGGTGTCGACGCTGATGGCCAGAATCTGGACTTTTTCCTTCTGGGTATCGGTCAAGAGACGCTTCAGCTTCCCGAGCTGAGTGACGCAAAACGGTCACCAATGCCCCCGGTAGAATACGAGGATCACATGCTGCTTGCCCCGAAAATCGGAAAGGGATACCTGCCTGCCGTCGATATCCTCAAGCATAAACCCGGGCGCTTTCACCCCGACCTTTACCCTCGCCAGGTCAGTTGGCGACAGGGGAATCGCGCCTTTGGGGTCCAGCGCTGCAGCGGTAGCTGCCATCGAAAAAGAAATCAGAAATATAAGGACAACCCGGCTAATTCTTATCATGCATCCTCCGATAATCCTTTTTTCAAGAAAGACATAGGCTAAAAACGTCGTATCCGATATCTCGTCTGCTGTCAAGATCCTGCGAGGCCGTGGCTGTGATGACACCCAGGATGCATCCATTGCAGAGTCTTTGATTGTGACCTATCGGATTCATCTTTGTCCGCCATTCCGCCCGGGTTTATCCCTTGACAATCACCGTTTTGTCAGTTTACCCTGCAGTTGCATCAACAAAACGACGACAATGGGAATAAGATAATGATAACAGAGCGTTGATTTGATATTGATCACATAGGAAGGAGCACCATTGGCAACCAATATAAAGATACCCAAACTGGGAATGACCATGAAAGAAGCCACCCTCGCTGAATGGAAAGGCAAAGAGGGTGATACTACCCATACCGGCGATGTGATACTCGTTATCGAAACGGATAAAACCAAATGGGAAGTGGAAGCGGCCTCCGACGGCCTGCTGCATATTCTCGTTGATGTGGATCAAACCGTACCGGTAGGCACACTGGTAGGACTTCTGGCCGACGATACGGAGGAATTGGCAGTGCTTCAGAAAGATTCGAGTGCGGCGATGGCAGCGGCGGCGGCAGAACCAGAGCCGGAAATCGAGACGTCAGCATCAAAAGGACCCCCTTCCGGCGCGCCGGCGGGAAAAAAGACAAGGGTCAAGGCCTCTCCTGTAGCAAAGAAACTTGCAGAGAAACAAGGTGTTGATCTTTCCACTATTTCCGGTACCGGACCCGGTGGCAGGATTACCAAGGACGATGTGCTCAATGCGGCCAAGACGGCCCCCGGGGAAACGACCACCACATTTGAAGAACGTGGCGGCATAAAGGTCAAAGAGATTGTTCCGCTCAGAGGGATGCGAAAAGCCATCTCGGATCATATGCATCAAAGCCTGGCCGTCTCTGCGCAACTGACCGCCACCGGGGAAATTGAAGCAACCGAGTTAAAAAAACTCAGGACCGAACTCGTTAGGCAGGAAGCGACGCTGGGCACACGGATTACCTACACGGACATCTGTGTTCTGGCTGCGGCGAAAACCCTGAGAGATGTGCCTGTGGCCAATGCCAGCCTGATCGACAATGAGATTGTCCTCTGGGAGGATATCAACATCGGGGTCGCGGTTGCGTTGGAAGGTGCCGGCGCTCTGGGCGGAGGGCTCATCGTTCCTGTGATAAGGAATGCCGACAAGAAATCCCTGACAGAAATCAGCCTGGAATTGAAGGCAGCGGTTCGCAAGGCCCGGGATGGCAAACTCATGCCGGATGATGTGTCCGGCGGCACCTTTACCATTACCAACCTGGGTTCCCTGGGTGACGGCAGCTGGGGATACGGCACCCCGATTATCAATCAGCCCCAGTCTGCCATACTCGGGACAGGCGCCATTTCCGACAGGCCCGTTGTTCGAGACGGCGAGATCGTCATCCGGGCGATGATGCCGATATCTTTTACCTTTGATCACCGGGTGCTCGACGGGGCGCCGGCCGGTGTCTTTTCCTCTCGATTCTCCCAGCTGATTACGATGCCTTACCTCTTGATCTGTTGACCCCGCTCACGCTATGGCTGCCCTAACAGCATATCATCTCGGCCTGATGGACTACCAGCAGGCTTTTGACCTTCAGGATAGACTGATACAGGAGAGGATAGCCGGCGACATCGGCACCGATATCCTTCTCTTGCTGGAACACCCCCCAACATTGACGATGGGTAAAAGGGATGACCCCAAACATCTCCTCGTTTCCGAATCTGAAATAAGCGCACGGGGTGTTGCCATCGTGTCCACAGACAGAGGGGGGAGCATTACCTGGCACGGACCCGGTCAACTGGTTGCTTATTCGATTGTGGATCTCAAGCAACGACAGATGGATGTCCACAAATACATCCGGAATCTGGAAACGGTAATTATCAGGACACTGGCTGACTTTTCTATACGATCTGCCCGGGATGAAAACCATGTGGGCGTGTGGGTGGAGCAGGATAAAATTGCCGCTATCGGCGTAAGAATAAGAAAATGGGTCACCAAGCACGGCTTTGCTATTAACGTAAACAGCGATCTGACCCCCTTTTCCCTGATCAACCCCTGCGGGATTACAGACAGAGGGGTCACCTCCATAGCAGCCATATTGGGCCATGATGTATCGATGGAAGATGTCCGGAAAGGGGTGGTGAAGCATTTTTCGGATGTCTTCGATATGCCGGTTGAAATCGGCTCAGCAGATCAGATCTCAACTGCGAAATGAAAGCAATGAAGGCAATTGACAGTCCTTGGCGTCTAAAGACACAACAGCAATACCTACCATGGATTATGAAATTGACAAGTCCTTCGCGGTTAAAGACAGAGCGGCAACGCCGACAC
>JAZFSW010000639.1:0-4819 GCA_036446375.1 Desulfobacterales bacterium
AGAGGGTTCAGAGTTCAGTGTTCAGCGTTCAGTTCTTATTCAATGTCCGATGTTGGATCACGCCTCGGCGTGATTGGACGTTCATCTGTTTTCGGGGTTCAGGGTTCAGGGTTCAGCGTTCAGTTTCTTCATTCGATATTCGATGTTGGATGTTCGATGTTCAATATTCATCTCTTGCTTTCATGGCGATAGCCTTCCATCGCTTCCTTCATTCGTTTCAGTGCTTCATTCAGTGTTGATCTTGGACAGCCAAAGTTTAAGCGCACAAAGCCGGGGCTGCCGAATTCGGCGCCATCGGAAAGACCGATGCCGGCATCTTCAAAAAATGTCACGGGATCGTCGATTCCGGTGTCCCGGGTGTCGATCCAGGCCAGATACGTGGCCTCAATTCTGCCAACCGACAGGCCGTCCATGGTATTTACCGTGGCGATAACCGTGTTTCGATTGTTCCGCAGATAGTCCAGCAAGGCCGTATGCCACTGGTGGCCCTGACGATAGGCAGCAAGGGCTGCGGCATATCCCGGAATGGTGACCGACGGGACGATGCCCTTCATTGCCTGCCGGAAATGCTGGCGCAACGGAGAATCGGAGATGATGGCAAATGAGCAGCCCAGTCCGGGTAGGTTGTAGGTTTTGCTGGGGGCCATAAGGGTAATGGTACGTCTGGCCGTTTGAGGGCTTACGGTTGCTGTGGGGATATGACGTTTGTCCGCATCCAATATCAAGCCGCAATGAATTTCATCAGAACAGATGCTTATGTCGTGTTCTTCACAGATGTCTGTCAGGGTGGTCAGCTCTTTTTTGGTGAGGACCCGGCCGGAGGGATTATGGGGATTGCAGAGCATGAACAGGCGGGTACGGGGGGTAATGGCTGCTTTCAGGTGATCAAAGTCGAAACCCCAGTGATCTCCCTCCCGGATAAGAGGCGTGGTGACCAGGTTTCGGTCTGAAAACCCGGGTGCGTCCAGAAAGGGCGGATAGATCGGCACGGTGGTCAGTATATCGTCTCCCGACGTTCCGATAGCCCTGCAGGCCACATTCAAACCGGCCACCAGGCCGGGTATCCAGATAATCCACTCGGCTTCTATCTTCCATCCATGATCCTTTTCCAGCATCCACAGAACGGTATCCACCAGCGCTTCCGGTGGTTCCCCATATCCGAACACGCCATGGTCAATGCTGTCATGCAGCGCATCGATCACCGCCGGCGGGGATCGAAAGTCCATGTCGGCGACCCAGAGGGGGAGAATATCTTTCCCCTTATACTTATCCCATTTCATACTGGATGTGTGGCGGCGGTCGATCGTCTTGTCGAAGTCAAAACCCATGTTCTATCTTTCTGGTATCTGGTTCAGGCGGCGGGCTCTCGTCTGTGAATCGGGAGCTCCATGCATAATCAGCCACTCCGATCGCACAAACTCATGCATAAGGGCTCATAAGGAAAGAACTGTTATTGGCAGCCATAGTAAAGGCCGGGGGCCTGCCTGAAAGGAAGTTGTCCCAACAGCACCCACCGGGAAATCCCGTTCTTTCCCAATGATCCCTAATGCATTCGGACAGTGCGCGATCTCCGATACTGATCATCCATTACGCTCTTTTGGATGGGTTACATCCCTGTCAGCTCGACGAGTATGCCTTCTGCCGATTCAGGATGTATGAAACCCATGGAGCCACCACAAGAAATCAATCTTTGTGCCTTCGTGCCTTCGTGGCAATGCTCTCCGGATTAAGCATCACATTTCTGTCAACTCGACCAGTATGCCTTTTGCCGATTTGGGATGTATGAAACCCATGGAGCCACCAGCATCGAGGATCTTCATGTCCTTGCCTTCGAAATCCTCCTTGGCGGTCTTGTAGTCATCCACCTTCATGGAAATATGGTGAATCCCTTCGCCGCGTTCCACAATGAATTTTCCCACCGGCCCGACCCCTTCCTGTGTGGGTTCCATCAGCTCAAACATCAGGGTTCCCACCCGGACCATTGCAGAGATATGCAGGCCAAAATCCATCTTCCCTTCTTCCCCCAGGGAAGTGACGAGTTTTCCGCCAAATTTCTCTTCAAAGAACGCAATACCATCGTCCAGATTCTTGAATGCCACACCAACATGTGCCAGTCCTTCAATCATTGTCTTGCCTCCATTTGCTTTACTCCGTAATGTCCTGTATCTGACCGGACAGTGCCTGCTGAGCAGGTGTGGGCTGAATACTGACCGAGGCGATCAGTTTGCTCATATCGCCCTCGATCTTCAGCTTTCCACTCATGTATGCCTGGGTGCCCGCATTCTGGTCCTGATCGACAAACATCTTTCTGGCAATATCAGAGGATACAGAAATCGTAATGGGCGCTGCTGTATTGAGACCCTTTGAAATGATGCCCCCATTGATGCACATGGCACAATTGCTTTTGTCACCGGTCACCTTGATATTCATAATCAGGGCTTTTGCGTCATCAGACAGGCCCAGATCGCCCGCAGACACGGTGAGCTCCTTCACCTTGTCAAACCAGTCATCGGAAAGAAATTCAAAACCCATAGACGCCCTCCTTTGCGGCCTCATTCGGTTCACAAGTTGGTGAAAAAATTAGTCAAAGAGCACATTAAAGTCAAGGGGTTTCTGAGGATCACCAGAGGTATTCCTTTGCTGCTTTCCAGGTCTTGGCAAATTCCGCAACGTCCTTCATGTGAACGCGGAGCGCGGGCTTGGACATGAAATCCTTCTGCCCCTCTTCCGTATTGATATAGGACGTGCTTTTCCCGTGGAGGACCTCTCCGAGCTGGTTCAGGGTCTCATCGTCAAATCCATAGAATATCTCTTGCGCTCTGGATAGCGTTTTTCCCGTGAATGGCAACGCATCGATAGATTCCTGGTAGTGATCCGGGCAATCGTCATTGATGCTGTCTGCTGCCAATCGGCCGGTAAGCATCGCCAGGCTGATGCCCCCGGAGAAGATCGGGTCTGTAAACGCACCGGCATCGCCCACCAGAAGGGCATTGTCCTTGACAACCGATACGGGGAATCCATTGATTGGCATCGTACCGGATTTTTGTTTTCCCAGCTGATATTGCCCATACAGGGGCCGGACAATATCTTCCAGGAACCGCTCATAGTAGCCTTTTGGCTTTCCCCCTGTCTTTATGAGCAGACCGATGTTGGCCGTATATGTCGAATAGGGAAAGATCCACCCATATCCTTTCGGTGCGAGTTTCTCTCCGAAATACATCTGCAGTTCGTCTTTAACCACCGGTCTTTCAAATGTCACTTCATAGTTTATGCCGGGCACAAGCGTGTAGGTATAGTCGAAAATCGTCTTTGCTGTTAGGGATGAAGGCCCATCGGCACCCACTATATATTCCCCCCGATAGATATCATTGCCGGATGTGGTGATCTTCCAGAGGTCTCCTTCCCGCTTGATATCCACGATATGAGCGTTGAGGACTATCTCAGACGATATCATGCCGGCAAGGTATTTTTCGAATCCTTCTTTGTTTACAATCAGGGCATAGGGCGCTTCATGCGGGTTGCCCCAGTGCTTTCCATTGGGCATGATTCTTTTGATCTGCCGGATACGGGCGTTGACCCACTCGGATTGGATGGGCAGGCTTTCCCTTTCAAGTGCATGGAGGCTTAGTCCTTCCCCACATCGGATCGGCAGCCCCACTTCCTTTTTCCGGTCCAGGACAAGACTATCGCCTTGTATAAACCTTGCAGCGTTTAACCCGGCCGGACCGGCACCGAGAATAATCGTTCGATATACCTTAGGCATCTTTTCTACTCCGTAGAGGAAATATGGTTCCGCAGGTCGCGGTGAGCTTCATTTCTTGGTTTCAAGGATTGAAGCGGTCAAGAGCTCGAGGGGCGGGGTTTGGGCATTGCATTCAATGTCCGCTGTTGGATCACGCCATGGCGTGATTGGGTATCAGTATTCTTCTCAGGATTCAGCGCCGCAGCTGACTGAATAGGGGGCCACCGGGCCTTGAGAGAAACCTGCCGGTCGGCTACGGCCGACCGCCGACCGCCGACCGGCAAGGCCACAGCCAAAGGGAACGGGCTGATCCCTGCCACCTTACCGGGTGGTAATTACCGGGCAGTGTCCCTCCAATATCACATATTGAGAGGTGGAGCCAAAAACCAATTTTCCGAGTTTGGATTTCTTTCCACTGCCAATGATTATTTCATCCATCCCATCATCACGGGCGAAATCCACGAGATGTTCCCCTGCGCTCTGGTCACCAAACATGAGTTTGGTTTCCACCTGAATGTTTTCTTCCTGGAAGAATTGCTCGGCGTCTGCTAGTGACCCCTTTGATTTTTCGATACTATCCAGCTGATCCCCTTCGCTTCCTGTCAACACGGTGGCAACATACACCTTGGCATCAAAAGCCTTGGCGTGCTTTTTCGCCAGTTCCAGAACCTTGCTGTTCGTCTTGGCTGTATCATAGCATACCATGATTTTCATTTTGATCCCCTTTTCTGTTGCCGGTCCGCTTGATCCTCGGTCATGCGCGTCTGGACTGGCTTACCATTCTATACTCCTGGCGGTAAGCAGTTTTCGAGCTTCTTCATGATTGAGGCGTGCGGCTGCGATAAAGTCGTCTTTCGCTGCGTTCTGCTGTCCGATACCGATGTTGCAGTATGCCCGCTGGAAAAGAGCGTCGGCATCTTTTGGGCGCGCCAGCAAAGCACCGTTAAGATTGGCAACACAGCCCCGGTAATCCTTCGTTCTCCTGAGCTCACTGGTTTTGTTAAAATACAACTGGTTGGCCTTCATTAGATCCGTGAGAGCCAGCTTCCTGTCATCCAACAATTGAAGGTAGAGAGC
>JAZFSW010000640.1:0-2592 GCA_036446375.1 Desulfobacterales bacterium
ATTGGGTCGGTGACGATGGTATGGTGAAGACTTTTGATTGCAGCTACAGGGGCATGGATGTTCCCGGCTATACATTGACATGCAAGGGAACGGTGACGAAGAAATATACCGAGGGGGGCGAGAACCTAGTGGCCTGTGAGATCTGGCTGGAAAACGGCAAGGGGGATAAGACCACGCCGGGAACAGCCATCGTTGCGCTACCCCAGAAGGGATAATCGACATATCACGAGACCATCAGATTTAAGCAATAAAAGCTCCCTGCCGATCAAGCAGGGAGCTTTTTGATACTGCCCCAATCGGGCTCTTGTGTAACCGACTAATCCACCGATGTTACCGATCCGGATCCGGACATCCTGCTTTCAATCAGAGGCCTTCCCCGATACCGTACGTCGCCGCTTCCGCTTACCCGGACATTGAGGCGCTCCGATACATTGATATCACAATCCCCAGATCCTGAGATTCTCGCAGAGGACCTCTTTGTCATGAGATCAAATGCTCGCAATCCTCCTGATCCGCTGACTTGACACTCCTGTTCGGGATAATTGCCAAATAGTGAGGATTACCGATGGCTGTTTTTTATGGATGGTGGATTGTTCTGGCCTGTTTCATTGTTGCCTTCTATATGGCCGGAACCGTCTTCTATAGTTTTACCGCTTTTGTTGAACCGTTTGCAGCCGAATTCGGCTGGAGTTACACCCAGATATCCTTTGCCTTTTCCCTCCGGGGGTTGGAGATGGGTATCTTTGCGCCTTTGATCGGCGTGTTTATCGACCGATTCGGGTCAAGAATTGTCATGATGGTCGGCGCCATTATTGTCGGATCCGGTATGCTCCTTCTATCCATGACCCAGTCACTCATGATGTTTTATGGTGCCTTTCTCCTGCTGGGCCTCGGTGCAGGCGGGTGTACCAGTATTGTGGTGATGACCTCTGTTGCCCACTGGTTTGATAAGAAAGCCAGTTTCGCTCTCGGGCTTGCCGCTGCCGGATTCGGTTCCGGTGGTTTGCTTGTACCGGTGGTTGTATGGATGATCGAAACATACCAGTGGAGAACGACCCTGGTGATCCTCGGGATAGCAGCCTGGGTCATCGGTATTCCCTTGTCCTTAGTTGTCCGGGGGAAACCGGCACAGTATGGACTGCTACCCGATGGGGGGAGGATTGATACCGGGGATAGCGGCCCCATGGGCAGCAAAGAATCTTTCGATGGTGATGCCAGGGTCCCGCCGCCGATGAATGTTACCCTCCGGGAAGCAACCCGAGACAGCAATTTCTGGTTCTTCAATGTTGCCGAGGCGATTCGTATGATGATTGTGGTGTCCATCATCATGCATATTATGCCCTACCTGGATAGCCTCGGTGTATCCAGGGGTACTTCGGGCTTGGCTGCGGGGGGGATGGCGATTTTCAGTGTTGCCGGCAGGATTGGTTTCGGATACTTCGGGGACGCTTTCGAGAAAAGACACGTACTGGCTGTCGCATATGTGCTGATGTCCCTCGGGCTGGTTGCGTTTTCCAACCTTACCAATGGACTCTGGTCGCTGGTTGTCTTCCTGATGCTTTTTGCCCCGGGGTTTGGCGGTGCCATGACCATGCGGGCGGCGCTGATCCGGGAGTATTTTGGTACGCTTGCCTATGGGAAGATCATGGGTCTGTCCATGGGCATCGGGTCAACGGCTGCCATCATCGGACCGACCCTTGCCGGATGGACGTTCGACACGACAGGCAGCTACCGCCCCCTCTGGATGAGCTATATCGGCATGAGCCTTGTGGCGACATGGCTCCTGCTGAAGATCAAGCCTTTGGTTCGGAAGGAGATCTCCTAAGAAAAATAATCCGGCAGATGCTCCTTACATACGGCAATCATTTCTTCTTCTGAAATGGCTGTGATGCGGTCGTGCTTTTCGTACTGATCGCGCACCCATCGTGCGACCCGTCCCACCTTGGTCTTTCTCAGACGCTCTTCGCCCTTGAGATTCAGATATTCATTGATCCAATGGGCCACGCCGTCTACGCCGGAACGATTGGTGATGGATACGCGGGGGGGGCGATCGAGGAATTTTCGGGTATTGAAGATATTGTAGATCCGTTCATCTTTCGATACACCATCCGCGTGAATACCGGCCTGTGTGGTGTTAAAGTTTGCGCCCACGAAGGGATAGCGGTCATAGATCGTTGCCTTGATTGTATTTCGGTAATAGTCTGCTATCTCGGTGATGATCCGCGTGTCTATGCCGTCTGAATGGCCCTTGATCCCGATGTATTCAAAGATAGCGCCTTCCAGGGGCGGATTTCCCGTGCGCTCCCCGTAGCCGAGAAGGGTGGCATTGGTGGCATTGCATCCGTACAACCAGGCGGTTGCGCCATTGACGTGGACTTTGTGGAAATCATTATGACCATGCCATTCCAGGCGATCCGGGGGAACCCCGCCATCGTGTATCATGCGGTAGATCAACTTTGGAATGCTGCGGGGCAGGGCGGCCCCGGGAAAGGAGAGACCGTAACCCATGGTATCACAGAGGCGGACCTTTACCTTCAGTTCTTCCGGAACCTGCTCGGAAATCCGCATCAGCTGATGGACAAAGGGAAGCAC
>JAZFSW010000641.1:0-2856 GCA_036446375.1 Desulfobacterales bacterium
AAATAAACTGTTGATTTTAATGCATAGATTCGTTATTAAAAATCGGTTGAGAGTGAGGGGTACTTCCTTTCACCGGTTAAGCCCGACACCCAATTTGAATACGGCGTTGACCCGGAGTGCACCATATCGACAATATTCTAAGGGGTCAATCCAAAGCCCTCGATGGTCAATGCCCATGGGAGCCATAGCAAAAGAGATATGACAAGAAGAATATCGACGATCAACATAATCCTCTGTTCACTCATCATCACGCTGCTCATGATTCCCCTGTCTTCTCTGGCGGCTGACGACGGTAAGACTGCCACCCGTCTACGGTCTATTGGTGTGACCCAGTTGGAAAACGGCGTCAAGATCATCATCAAAGCCGATGGTGCCATCAGGGATTACGACGCGTTTACCTTGGACCATCCGCCCCGAATCGTCTTTGATTTGATCCATATCACCAGCCCATTTCGAAAAAGACAGGCGCTTTCCAACAACACAAAATGGGTGAAACGCGTTCGTCACTATGGTTATCCCTACAAGGTTCGGGTTGTCCTTGACACACAAAAGGCCTATCTGTCCTCTTTTTCTGCCGATCCGGTGGCAAACGGCCTAATCATCTACGTGGGCGGAGAGCCGGCATCGGATAAAGACGAAAGTGCACCGGTCATCACTGCGGACCCACCCGATACGCCATTGCCGGCACCTGCACGGGTCCATCCGAAAACCATAGCGAATGAAACACTGGGGGACGGCCAGGCGAAATCGTCGGGGATCGGTGAAGCGGAACCACCGGGCAATGGTCAGCCAGAATCATCGCGGCGTGATCCGGTGGAATTGTCCGGAGGGGGGCAGGCGGAATCATCGGGGATCATCCTGGTGGAATCATCCCCCCGGCAGGCGGCCGAGATATCAGAGGAAAGACTCACCCTTAAGGAGATTATCCATCAGGCCCTCAAGGCCAATATCAGCCTGAAATCGCTTCGCGAAGGCACCAAATCAGCCATTGCGCTTCAGAAGATATCGCAAACGGCTTTCCTCCCGACCCTGAGCGCTAACTATCAAGTTCAACATGCAGGTGAAGAAGAAGATGAAGCCTATTATCTTCTGCTCTATGGTGATTTCCCCCCCCAAGACATCTACAGCTTTGCCGGCACGGCAACCCAACCCCTATTTGCAGGATTTTCACTGATCAACCAGTATCGGGTCGCAAAACTGGGTGTCAACATCTCGAAGCTCAATGAAAAACTGCTTCGCCAAACCGTTATTTTTTCGGCAAAACAGGGGTACTTTTCAATCCTGAAGGCACAAAAACTCTTAACGGTTTCTAAGCTTGCCGTTAGGCAGCTGGATGCACACACCACGGTGGCCAGTAATTTCTACCAGGTGGGGATGATCCCCTTAAACGATCTGCTCAAAGCGCAGGTTGAACTGGCCAACGCCACCCAGAGCCTGATCGTTGTCCAGAACGGCTTGAACATCGCTAAATCGAATCTCAACCTGATCCTTAGAAGAGATATTAATGCTCCTATCGCCGTTGTGGACGTCACCGACTATGCACCCTTTGACAAAGATATCGACTACTGTCTGAAAACGGCAGAACACGATCGGATAGAGATCAAAATTGCCGCACTGGATGTAAAAAGGAAGGAAAGAGAAGTAACCATCGCAAAGAAAGATCTTTACCCTTCTGTCAGCCTGAGGGCAACCGTTTATCAACGCGGCGATGCTTGGGACGCTAATGGCGGCAATAGTTTCCTTGATGGGAACAGCTGGAATACTGCCGCGGTGGCCACATGGAATTTCTGGGAGTGGGGCCGATCCTACCAGGGCATAAAGGCAAGAAAGGCCGGGCTGCGACAGGCCCGGTTGAAAGGGGATGATATCTTCGATACGATCCGCCTTGAAGTGAAACAGGCTTACCTGAGAACAAAAGAGGGGGAGAAGAACATCACCACCGTGGAAAAGGCCATCGAACAGGCAAAAGAAAATTTCAGGATAAGTGAAGAGCGCTACAAAGAGCAGATGGTTACCTCAACCGATGTTCTGGATGCGCAGACCCTTCTTTCCAGAACCATGACCAACTACTACAATGCACTATATGACTTCAAGATCTCAAAAGCGTCCCTGTACAAAGCCATGGGGCAGGAAGTTTTGGAATGAACGAGCGAAACAGCGCTGCGATCATCCGGATGTTCCATGTCCATAAGTACTTCGGTTCCAAAAAAGCACTGATCGATATCACCCTCGATATTCCCAAGAATCAAATCCTCTTTGTCACAGGCCCCAGCGGCGCAGGCAAGACCTCTCTTCTTAAACTCCTCTATCTCAGCGAAACGGTTTCCGAAGGCCAGATCCTGATCGATGGTATGAATCTCTCCCGTATTTCCCCCAAGCGCACCTATCTGCTGAGACGCAAGTTTGGCATCATATTCCAGGACTACAAACTCATACCCACCAAAACTGTTTTTGAAAATACCGCCCTGGTCCTTGAGGCCCTGGGTAGAAAGAAACGCTTGATCCGCAAGAAGGTCGCCAGTGTGTTGAGAACCGTAGGTATGGAATCAAGACAGAATGCCTTTCCTTCGAGTCTGTCCGGGGGAGAACAGCAACGGGCAGCCGTTGCCCGCGCTATCGTCGGTGATCCCCAGATCATACTCGCCGACGAGCCGACAGGAAGCCTGGACGATGAATCGGCTACCATCATCCTCGATCTAATCAAGGGGTTTCATGCCCGGGGTGCAACCGTCATCATTGCGACCCACGACAGGGCACTGGTACGGAAAATGGATGGCCGTATCATTCAACTCGACCAGGGCCGCATCCATCAACCTTCTGCCAACCAAGTGCTTTCCACATGATTCACCATTTCAT
>JAZFSW010000642.1:0-3055 GCA_036446375.1 Desulfobacterales bacterium
TAGCCAGGGAAAGAACAATAATCCCCATTCCCCCAAGCCACTGGATAAAGCTGCGCCAGAAAAGCAGGCCATTGGATACGGCTTCGATATTGGTGAGAATCGAGGCCCCTGTGGTGGTGAATCCGGACATGGACTCAAAGAAGGCATCGGTAAAGGATCCAAATTCACCGGAAAGATAGAAGGGCAATGCACCCAATACGCCGACTGCCACCCAACCGAAGGTGACAATGGCCATGCTTTCCCGCTGGCTGATCACTTCGGCTTGTTCTCTTCTGAAAACGAGGGTGAGTACCCCTCCAACCAATAGGGTGATCCCCATCGACTTCAGGAGCGGTAAGACACTGCGGTCGCCATAGGTGAATCCAACCAGGAGCGGAAGGATCATGGTAAGACCCAGAAATAGGATCAGAATCCCGAGGATATGAGAGATATAGCGCCAGCGCATTTAGAAGTATTCGAGACTTACCGCCAGGATCTTTTCGATCTTGTCAATGTCCTGGCGGCGGGTAAATATGATGATCCTGTCTTCCGGTTCAATAGTACTGCTACCGGACGGAATAATCACCTTCTCCCCGCGGATGATACTGGTTACCAGCGCACCTTTGGGGAATTTGATATCCTTAATCGGTTTTCCAACAATATCTGAAGTCTCCAGTGCCACGGCTTCCATGAATTCCGCCTGCTCGCCTTTAATGGCCAGCGTGGACACGACTTTTCCCTTTCGGACATGCTGCAATATCGAATTGATGGCAGAAAGCCTCGGGCTGACGACAAGATCAAGACCGATCGTCGACATGAGGGGGAAATAACTGAATTTGGTGATCTTGGTGATGGTCTTTCTTGCCCCCATCTGTTTGGCCAGGAGAGAAACAAGGATATTGGTCTCTTCATCGTTGGTGAGCGATACCACCACATCCATATCCGCCACATTTTCCTCGCTCAAAAGGCTCTGATCCGAGCCATCACCATGGAGAACAACCGTCTTGCTCAGCCGTTCGGCAAGAGAAACACAACGATCCTGATTTCTTTCAATGAGCTTGGTGGCTATTGATTTTTCTTCGAGCACCTTGGCCAGCCGGTAGGCCAGTCGCCCCCCGCCCACAATCAGAACCCGGCGCACCGGATCGGCATGCTTGCTGAACATCGCCAGCGTGTCTGCCAACTTGTCCTCTTCGCTGACGATATACACGGTATCACCGATGAGCAACCGATCATCGCCGCGGGGTATAATCAACTCGCCATCCCGGATAATGGCGGCAATAAGGGGACTGGGTTTGCCCAAATGGGTTGCAAGGGCTGACAGGCGGATGCCGGCCAGTTGTGTATCTTCATCAAGAATGATGCCGACAAATTTGATGCGGCCCGCTTCGAATTCACCCACATCCACCGCACCGGGTACCCGCATGAGGCTCTCGATCTTTTTTACCACCTCGGCCTCGGGATTTATAATGGTGTCTATGTGGGGGCTTTCGTCGCGAAAGACATCATGGTATGCATCAAAGTCCCCGGCGCGAATACGGGCAAGCTTCTTCGTGGTGGGGGAAAGGACATGGGCAACGAGACAGGCCACCAGATTCGTCTCATCGCTATCCGTTACGGCAAGGAGCATATCGGCTTCTTTAATCCCCGCCTGGGCCAACACGACAGGACTGCTCCCGGAGCCCGTGATCACCTGGACATCGATGGCTTCAGATACCCGCCGTATGGCGTCTGCATCCTTGTCGATGACAACCACATCTTTATCTTCAATGGCAAGCCGGCTGGCCGTATGAAAACCAACCTCACCGGCACCGACGATAACGATCTTCAAGAGTTTTGCTCCATTAGGGTCCCCAAGGGGTCCGAGGGGCCACGGATTTCCACCGAACCTCACTGAGTTGTAAGAGGCATCTAATGCTGATGATCTGCTGTTTCCGTGACCGATTCCGTGCTTCTTCCGTGGTGAGAAAGCAAGTTGTGTCAAAAAGCGATTCTTTGTGCCTTCGTGCCTTAGTGGCAATTCTTCTTCTGGGTTTGCGGTCGTCAAATGAGGAAACAGTCCCCATATACAATGGTCATAACGGTACCATCTGCCTGCTCCAGAAGCAAGGCACCGTTTGCATCCACGTCGATAGCCACACCCTCGGACACCTCCCGGGTGGTCACGATCCGGACCTTCTGGTTCAGGGTAATACTGTGCTGCTTCCATTCGGCAATCACATCGTGAGAAGCAATATCATCCATTCTGGCCTCGAAGGCATCAAGGAAGTCAGATAGTAGTTCTTTTCGCGATACGTCCCGGCCAAGGATTTCTTTAAGGGATATCGCGTTGGGCTCCACCGATGTAGGGTCATTATTCACATTGATGCCGATACCGATGGTAATAAAGCTCACCTTGCTGCCTTCCGTTTCCATTTCCGCGAGCATCCCCGACAGCTTCCGGCCGTCCACCAGAATATCGTTGGGCCACTTGACCATGGCAGAAACGCCATACTTCTCCCGCAAGGTCTGGGAGAGCATCCGGGATGCAACAAAATTAGCTTTGAAGCACTGGGAGGGCGGCAGCGAGGGCCTGAGCACCATCGTAAAATAGAGCCCGCCATCCGAAGACTGCCAGGTTCTCTTCATCCGGCCCCGGCCCTTTGTTTGGCGACCGGCGATCACCACCGTCTGGTGAGCACAACCGTTCTGGGCCAGATTCTTGGCAACATCCATGGTGGAACCGGTCTCTTCAAAATAGTGGATATTTGACTGCCTCGTTGGAAACTCCCAAGGGTAAAGGGCATCAGGCGAACCGGTCAATCGATACCCCCCGGGGGTCACCTCAATACCGTAACCCAGATCCCGGAGCGTGGCGATATGCGCCTCAAGCGATACGTGGGTAATCCCGAGTTTATCGATAAGCGTCTCACCGGATATCGTTTCCTCCGATGCCCGCAATAAAGTGAGTATCTTTCCCTTCATTCTACTCTATTCCCCGTATCCAATGTGTCTTCTGCATGACAAGAAAGAAATCTTTGACAGGATTGACGAAACAATGCGATTGACTGGATGACAAAAGCAATCAAAGCCCTGA
>JAZFSW010000643.1:0-2074 GCA_036446375.1 Desulfobacterales bacterium
TTCCTTCAAACTTGTTTCGCCCTTTTCCCCTGCCGGGGACCAGCCTCATGCGATTGATGTCATCTGCGACGGTATCCTGAAAAACAAGAAGCATCAGGTGCTGCTTGGGGTTACCGGGTCGGGTAAAACCTTTACTATGGCCAATGTTATTGAGCGGATCGATCGTCCGACCCTCGTCATGGCCCCCAATAAGACCCTTGCCGCTCAGCTCTACAGTGAATTTAAGGGTCTGTTCCCCGAAAACGCCGTTGAGTATTTCGTATCCTATTACGATTACTACCAGCCGGAAGCGTATCTGCCTTCCACCGACACCTATATACAGAAGGATTCGTCGATCAACGAGACGATCGATAAGTTGCGCCATTCGGCGACCCGTTCCGTATTGTCCCGCCGGGACGTGCTTGTCGTGGCCAGTGTCTCCTGCATCTTCGGTCTTGGTGCACCGGAGGATTATCTTGCCATGCGCATCGATCTTAAAAAGGGAATGGAACTTCCGCGCGATCGACTCCTGTCTGAGTTGGTCCACATGCATTACGATCGAAACGATGTCGATTTTCATCGGGGGGTCTTTCGGGTCAGGGGGGACCGGGTCGAGGTCTTCCCCGCATATGAAGAGAATGTCGCGATCCGCATTGATTTTTTCGGCGATGAGGTGGAGGCTATCTCAGAGATCGACCCCCTCAGGGGATCCGTGAAGCGGGGGATTGATCGGGCCACGATATTTCCAGGAAGCCATTATGTAACCCAGGCACAAACGCGAAGAAAGGCCATCGAAACGATTCTTTCGGAATTGAAGGAACGGATTGAGGTGTTTCGAAACGATAACAAGCTGATCGAAGCCCAGCGGATTGAGGAACGAACCCATTTCGATGTCGAGATGATACAGGAAATCGGGTACTGCAACGGGATCGAGAATTATTCGCGGCATCTTACCGGCCGGGCGGAAGGCGAAGCCCCACCGACGTTGTTGGAGTATTTTCCCGATGACCTCTTCGTTTGTATCGATGAAAGCCACATCGCCATTCCTCAGATTCGGGCGATGTATAAGGGTGACCGATCCCGCAAGGGAACCCTCGTTGACTACGGCTTTCGGCTCGCCTCTGCGCTGGATAATCGTCCCCTCCGATTCGATGAGTTTGAATCCCGGGTAGACCAGGTTCTCTATGTTTCAGCCACACCTGCTGACTATGAACATGAGAAGGGCGGGGATGCTGTGGTGGAACAGATTGTTCGGCCCACCGGGTTGGTTGACCCGCAGATAGAGGTAAAGCCGGCAACCAACCAGGTGGACGATCTTTATGAGGAAATCCTCCAGCGGCAGGCCGAAGGAGAACGGGTGCTGGTAACGACCCTGACCAAACGGATGGCGGAAGATCTCACCGAGTATTATACCGACCTTGGGGTGAAAGTAAGATACCTGCATGCCGATATCAAAACGCTTGAGCGTATGGACATTATTCGGGATCTGAGGATCGGTGAGTTCGATGTATTGATTGGCATCAATCTGCTTCGAGAGGGGCTGGATATTCCCGAGGTCTCACTGGTGGCTATCCTTGATGCCGACAAGGAAGGTTTCTTGCGCTCGGAACGATCCCTGGTCCAGACCTGTGGTCGTGCATCCCGAAATGTCCGGGGGAAAGTGATCATGTATGCGGACAATCGTACCCGATCCATGGAGAGTGCGATTGCGGAAACCGGTCGGCGGCGCAAGATTCAGACCCTCTACAACGAAGAGCATGGGATTACCCCGGAAACGATCAAGAAAGAGATTACCACCGTTTTCGATAATCTCTATGATAGTGATGCAACGGGGGGCACGGTTGCTGAAGATGTTGCGGCTTTCCAATCGCTGGAGAAGATCGATAGCCATATCGAGCAATTGGAAAAAGAAATGCATAAGGCTGCAAAGGACCTGGCCTTTGAGAAGGCGGCGGAACTGCGGGACCGGATTGACGCCCTTAAGGAAAAGGCCGTGTTTACCTTCTAAATCCAAACGCAAGTCAAAATCGATGAAGGATCAACTAAGTGATGCATTGACCGACGTGACTTCCCAACCCGGTGTCTATCTGATGAA
>JAZFSW010000644.1:0-2166 GCA_036446375.1 Desulfobacterales bacterium
TGATATCTGACTTTTTACGAGTTCATCATACTTAGCTGGACCGATTATGGCCCCTGTTTCTCATTTGACTGATAAAAACTCTTAGATATCGCATGCTGGAAAGTATAAGCGAAAGACCAATCCCTGTGTATAGAATTGACAAATGAGGCTTCGGTATCGAAGAGTGTCGAAACAGAACCCCCATCGTAACCATAACGGCGACAATAATATAGCTCTGCCATGTCATGAAAGAAAAAACGCACCTCTTCTCCTTCATCGGCAGTATCCGCCGCAAGTTGGTGTCGACAATTTTCAAGAACCCAAAATGGTGTATCACCAGCGCCAGGACAACACCTATCCCGGCAAATACAAGCACCCCGTTGCCTTGAGCCCCGCTTAACCACGCAAAGGCATAGGACAGCAACATGGTGCCAACACTGATCCACATGAGGCCGGCCAGCAATACCAGCACCCGTTTGTCAACCGCCGGTTTATATTTGTCTCTTTGAAGGTTCATGGTCTTTCGCAATTGTTCAGCCACAAAGTCACAAAGACACGAAGATTACAGTATGACTCACATGCTCTCTTCTCTCTGTGTCTCCCTAACTCAATGGCTGAATAGTCTGTTTATTCCTTAATGTCAATATGTTAAACTGATTCGTATCATGCGTACCACACGCGGCGATCAATGGTGGTTCCCCAATGGCTAACGGCACAGTTCTACTCATATATCCCCCGGTGGCAAAACCCTGCGAACCGCCAGCAGGCATCGCCAAGCTTGCCGGTGCCCTCGATCTGCATGGCATCGAGGTCACACTCCTGGATGCCAACCTGGAAGGGATGCTGCGTCTTATCGATGGCCCCATCCCGGATACAGACACCTGGACCCGACGCGCCGTTCGAAACCGAAAGGCCCATCTGGAAACACTGACCCATGAAAAGGGGTTTGGCAACCCGGACCGGTATCGTCGGGCGGTTTCGGACCTCAATCGACTTCTTTCCATCGCTGCCCGGTCAAAGGGGGGCCAGATCAGCCTGGCCAACTACCAGGTGGAAACCCTTTCACCCCTGAAGAGCCAGGATCTGCTA
The DNA here is from genome assembly GCA_036446375.1 of Desulfobacterales bacterium. Taxonomy (GTDB): domain Bacteria; phylum Desulfobacterota; class Desulfobacteria; order Desulfobacterales; family JAZFSW01; genus JAZFSW01. The sequence continues at coordinate 1,069 of JAZFSW010000644.1, forward strand.
CGGGCCGCCCACCATCCGGAGACCAATGCTTTCTTTGCCTATTTCAGTGAGCGTCTCTCGGGGCTGATGGAAGAGAAGACACCCGACCGGGTAGGGTTTTCCCTTAATTACCTCAGCCAGGCGCTGACCACATTTGCTATGGCCGGATACCTCAGGCAGATCAGCCCGAAGACACAGATCGTGATCGGCGGCGGACTGGTCACGTCATGGATGAGCGCGCCCCATTGGCGGGACCCCTTCGACGGCCTGTTCGATCACATGGTGACAGGCGCCGGGGAGGCAGCACTGCTCGACATTCTGAGGATATCCGATCGTTTCCCTCACAGCGTCCCGGATTATAGCGGCCTTTCCTCAAACACCTATCTGTCTCCCGGATTCATCCTGCCCTACAGCGCATCCAGCGGGTGCTACTGGAATCGCTGCGCCTTTTGTCCGGAGCGGGCGGAAGATAATCCCTATGTCCCGGTACCGGTGCATGAAGCCATCACAGACCTTCACGCCCTGTCTGAAAAAACGCACCCGGTGCTCATCCACCTTCTGGATAACGCCGTGAGTCCGAAGCTTATGGAAGCGATTTCAGATGATCCACCCGGTCCGCCCTGGTATGGTTTCGCCAGAATCACTTCCCACCTGACCGATCCGGAGTTCTGCCGGGGGTTGAAGAAATCCGGGTGCCTAATGCTGAAGCTAGGTTTGGAATCGGGGGATCAGAAGGTTCTCGATACGTTGGAGAAGGGGATTGATCTGAACATGGCGGCAGAGGCCCTTACTACCCTCAAGAATGCCGGGATCGCCACCTATGTGTATCTGTTATTCGGGACGGCTGCCGAAACCCGGGTGGAAGCAGAAAGAACGCTGGATTTCGCCGCGCGTCATAGCGGGAGCATCGGATTTCTCAATCTCGCCATCTTTAACCTGCCGGCATACGGACCAGGGCTGGAGGCGCTCAACACATCGGATTTCTATGATGGCGATCTAACCCTCTATCGCGACTTTGAACACCCCGGGGGATGGCATCGGCAACAAGTCCGTGATTTTCTGGATAAGGAGTTCAGACGCCATCCGGCCATCGCACCGATTCTACGAAGGGATCCACTC
>JAZFSW010000645.1:0-2004 GCA_036446375.1 Desulfobacterales bacterium
ACAAGATCACGCATGCCTTCTGCTCGTACCATGAGAGTATCATGGAAAGCGGAAGGTCATTTACACCACATTCAAATGCACCGGCGAGGGCCACTGCTATTTGAACGGCGGAATAGGCATCGTTGCACTGCCCAAGGTCCAGCAGACGGGGAATGCCACCGATATCCCCGAGATCTTTGTCGAAGAAGCGGAATTTGCCGCATCCCAAGGTCATTACCACGCAATCGTCGGGGATCTGTTCAACCAGATCCGTAAAGTAATTGCGTCCCGGTTTGGCGCCGTCGCAGCCGCCGACAAGGAAGAAATGGCGTATGTCTTTGTTTTTTACTGCCTCGATAACTTTATCCGCCACGCCCAACACCGCGTTTCGTGCAAAGCCGACCATCACCTTCTTTCCATTGCTGCTCTCGGTGAATCCGGGCAGGGACAATGCCTTTTCAATGACCGGTGTGAAATCCTTGTCTGTGATATGTTGTACGCCGGGCCACCCAACAAGTCCGGTGGTAAATATCCGATCGCTATACGACTCCTTCGGCTTCTGAATACAGTTGGTCGTCATCAGGACCGACCCGGGGAAGGCATCGAATTCCTTGGCCTGGTTTTGCCAGGCGGTACCATAGTGACCGTAGAAATGAGCGTATTTCTTAAGTTCCGGATAGCCGTGACAGGGAAGCATCTCCCCATGGGTGTATACATTGATGCCTTTGCCTTCGCTCTGTTTGAGAATGGTTTCCAGATCTTTCAGGTCATGTCCGGATACGAGAATGGCTTTACCCTCTTTTGCCCCCAGAGGCACTTCTGTCGGAACCGGATGGCCGTATGTCTCGGTATTGGCGGCATCCAACAGCTCCATTGCTTTCAGGTTGATCTCACCACATTTTAGTACCAGACCGACATACTTGTCGGCGGTCGGATCCTTGTCAAGGGTTGCCGACATGGCCTCATGAATAAAGCCAAAGACGACATCGTCTTCTTTGCCAAGGATGGCAGCGTGATCCGTGTAGGCGGCCAGCCCCTTGACGCCGTAAACCAGTAATTCACGAAGGGAAAGGATGTCCGGGTTCATGTCCGGATCAGACATGATACCGAAGGACTCCGCCTGGGTTACCAAGGCATCCTTTGAGCTCTCGGGTTTGAAGGCCGCCGGGCCATCCGTTTCAATTTTGCCCCCGGCAGATATCACCCGTTGCTTTAACCGGTCCCGATGATCGACCGCTTCGTTGATTGATGAAACAAATCGTTCTGCATCGAAATCCACATTTGTCAATGTGGAAAACAGCGCCTCACATGTGAAACGATCGACATCATTGTCGTTTACACCCACCTTTCGCCCCTCGGCAGCGACCTGTGAAAGACCCTTGATCGCATAGATCAGAAGATCCTGCAAGGCGGCAACATCCGGTTGTTTCCCGCACACGCCGATCGTGGTACACGCTTTTCCTTTTGCACTTTGTTCACATTGCATACAATACATATTCAATCTCCGTTATAAGTTATAGGTTATTGTGTTAAACAGCTCAGCGTTCATCATCCAGCCAATGCCAGGACACTAACAGAAGAAACCATGGGGTTCCTTGACTCAAGTCAAAAAGCTACCGATTTTCATGCTGCTGCTAAAGATTTGCAGCCGGGCGTGGATCTTCCCGCATCGTTCAGCGACGCCATGTGCTTTATATGAAAAGTGTCGTTAATTCAATAATGAAATAACACTCCCGAGAACATTAATGGTGGCCAATGCGCAAAATCGCCTCCCACTTTTTTGAATGTGATAGGAATACAAAGAACGGCGCAAGCCCCTTTTCTTTGGCATCAAGCACATTGCCATAAGGGGTAGGTGTTTATATCATATCAGAAGGTTACCTCTGCCATACGGATCCGCCACTTGCCAATGTATTAGATTTGACAAATCCACATGAAAGGAATACGTTGATCGCTTCACGCGTAGGGTAGCGTCGCCTTCAGCCCCTTCCCGGGTATATCTGGCCGGTTGCGACCTGAAACAGG
>JAZFSW010000646.1:0-4181 GCA_036446375.1 Desulfobacterales bacterium
GTAAAGGGGTGTTGCTGCCTGTCGGTTCTATCCCGTCTTAACCCGGACGATGGGCCTTGATCTGGCTGGGGCGGGAGGGTTCGAACCTCCGAATGCAGGAATCAAAATCCTGTGTCTTACCACTTGACGACGCCCCAGAAATATCGGCGGACATTCCGTTTAACAAATGGCATCAGGTCATATCAGCAATTCAGCAAGAAACACCTGCCATTTCCGATTCTCAGAAATGATCTTGGCCGCATTTTGGGCTAAACCGGGCTCAGAAAATATGCCAAATACCGTCGGTCCGCTTCCGCTCATCAGCGCCCCTTTTGCGCCGTGGCGTAATAGCACTTCCTTTACGGACAAGATCGCAGGATACTTTGATACGGTAACCGATTCCAGATCGTTGTACAAATGGTCTTCCGCATTAAAGTCCTGCTGTTTCAAACAGGTACAAGTAATTGTTTCTTCACAATTTGTCAATCCCAAAGTCAGATTATTATACACCATTTCTGTTGATACGCCAAACCCCGGAAAAACCAGCACCACGGGTGATGGTGTTGTCAGGCCATGGTAGGGTTCGATCTGCTCACCGATGCCGGTTGCAATAGCCGGTCGCCCGTAAATGAAAAAGGGGACATCTGCGCCGATGGAAAGCCCCATCTTCATGAGGTGCGCTTCTGAAAAAGGTGTGTCGTAATGCCGGTTGAGTCCTAGGAGAACCGCGGCGGCATTGCTGCTGCCGCCCCCCAGACCGGCGGCAACCGGGATCCGTTTTTCAATCACAATGTCGACACCGGCGGCGGTATCCATCGCCTTAAAAAATCGTTCTGCGGCCTGATAGGCCAGATTTCTCCTGTCCCGGGGCAGTTCCGGAATTGAACAGGTAACCGTTGTGGTTGGTCTTTCAAAGGTCAGGGAAATCTCGTCGTAAAGGCTGACCGGGCACATCAATGAGACCAGGTCATGATATCCATCCGGGCGCTTACCGGTCACCTGGAGAAACAGGTTGATCTTTGCCGGTGATAGAAGCGTCATTTCCATTGTTTTCAGCCTGTTATGTTGTTATTCGATCGGCTATAGGAGGGACCTCTGGCCCGGTGGTTCTTGGGAAACTATCTTTCCTTGACATACAGCATTCTCAACTCATAGAGGATGTCTTTCAGCATTTGTGCCTCATCCTCAGATAGATTCCCACGGGTCCTATCCTCCAGCATGGCTAGAATGTCGATGGTCTGTTTCCCAACCGGCAGATTCTTGCTTTTCGTGTGGGTGCCCGGATCCTCAAGAATGCCGAGGTTTACCAGGGCGGATGCATTAAGAGACATGACAAAGGTGGAAAAATTGATCTCAGGCAGCTGCGTCTCTTCCTGTGGGTCTCCAGGGGTGCCCGGGTCTGCAGCGGCCTCCGGTTCTGCCTGGGTTTCGGTCGAGGCCCGTTCGGTTTCCGGCTGTTTATCTTCGGCATCCGGTGTTTCCTGGGAGAAAACCCTTCGATCCTTTATGGTAAAACCTTGTTTGTCGGACATGTTCGACCTCCTGTCTTCTCATTTCGAGAAATTGGGTTCCGGACCCTGATCGACGGTAAAATGACCGATGGTAGCCCCTATAATTCGAGCGGCGTCAAAGAGCTTACCATGGATAATGCCTGCAATTCCTCAAGGGCGGCATCCGGGATCCTGGCATCGGTACAGAGAAATATTATATTCCGCTTTCCTTCCTTTTCCTGACCCACCTGCATTCGTTCAATATTGATATTGTGGTGCCCCAGGGCGGATCCGATCGCACCGATGGACCCCGGTTTATCCACGTTGTAAATCAGCGCGAGGTGGCCTTCCGGTGCCATTTCGAGGCGAAAATTATTAATCTTGACGATCCTGAGGTCATTTTTCCCATAGATCGTACCGGATACCCTGCAGGTTGATTCCGATGAGACCGTCCTGACGGTAATCAGATTCAGAAAATCTTCCGCTTCGGAACTGGTCGTTTCCTTGACGGTGATTCCCTGGTCTTTTGCTACAATATGCGCGTTGACAAAATTCACATCATCCTTGATGATCGGGGCAAGAAGGCCTTTTAGAACCGCCCGTGTGACTGGCGATAGATCAAGCCCTTCAAAGTCTCCGGCATATTCAATCGCAACTTCCTCAATCGGCCATTGGCTCAGTTGTGCCTGAAGACATCCCATCCGGTCTGCCAGGGTTAGAAACGGGCGGAGCTTTTTGAGCAGTTCACCGGTAACCGATGGTGTGTTTACCGCATTGACCACCGTATCGTTTTTCAGATAATCGATGATCTGACTGGCAACCGCAACGGCGACATTCGTTTGTGCTTCCCGGGTAGAGGCGCCGAGGTGGGGGGTGCAGATCAGGTTGTCGAGTTGAAGCAGGGGGTGTTCACCCGGGGGTTCATTCTCAAAGACATCCAGGGCCGCACCGGCTACTTTCCCAGAGCCAAGGGCAACGAGAAGGTCGTCCTCATTGACGATCCCCCCCCGGGCGCAATTAATGATCATGACACCCGTTTTCATCTTTTCGAATGCGGCCTCATCTATGAGACCGGTGGTGTCCTTGAGCTTGGGAACATGAACGCTGATATAGTCGGATCGCTGACACAGGTCATCGAGGGTAACACTTTCAAGACCCGATTTTTCGATGATGTCGGCCGTGACATAGGGGTCGTGGATGATGACACGCATATTGAGCCCGCCGGCAAGCCCGGCGACAATCCTGCCGATCTTACCGTATCCGATCACCCCCAGTACCTTGTTGAACACTTCTCTTCCCTGGAGTTTTTTCTTATCCCACTGACCGGCTTTCAAGGATGCCGTGCCCTGGGGGATGTTTCGGGAAAGGGCCAGCATCATGGAAATGGCATGTTCGGCGGTAGTGACGACATTTCCCTCCGGGGTATTCATGACGACAACGCCGCGTTTGGTCGCTGCCGGGATATCCACATTGTCCAGGCCGATACCGGCTCTGCCCACTACTTTCAACCGGGTGGCAGCTTCCAGCAGGTCCGCGGTCACTTTCGTCGCGCTTCGAATCGCCAGTCCATCATATTCGCCGATGATGGCTTTTAGCGCATCGGGGGACAAGCCGACCTTAACATCCACCTCAATGCCATCTTCTTCCTGAAACATCTTGATACCTGTTTCACCCAGTGTATCACTGATTAACACCTTCATTCGGTCGCTCCTTTAAAGAGCCTACGGGAGATAGCCTTATCTTCCACTGCCCGCCACATTCTTGTTTTTGTCGATCTACTCGGCCACCTTCTTTTCTCGCATCTGAAGATAGGCATTTCGAAAGGCTTCATACGGTTCGATGGCCGCCTCTTTGATGGATTCATAATCACCGATGCGAAAGGAGGTGGCGTTGATCATTTCAAATCCTGCAACACCCGTTGAAAGCACAGCGGACTCCATATAGGTCGTCGGGTTCAACAGCCGGTCGCCGACCTGTCCCAGAGAATCGCGTAGACTCGACGGCCCTAGGAAGGGCCATACAATATAAAACCCGTTGCCGAATCCCCAGGCACCGAGAACCTGGCCCAGATCTTCTTCCTTCGGGTTTAGTTGGGGATGTGAACGGGTGAGATCGAAAATGCCGAATACACCGAAGGTGCTGTTGGCAATAAAACCGGCAAATTCACCACCGGCAGCAGATCCTTTTCCCTGAAGGATACAGCTGACAAATCTTATGGGAGCAGCAAGATTATGGAAGATGTTTTTGACACCCCTTCTCACAGGGGCCGGCGCTATCTTCTTGTATCCCTGGGCCAGTGGCTTCAGAACCCAGTAATAGACCCGATCGTTGAAGTGAAACATCGCTCGGTTCCAGGGGGCGAGGGGGTCGGGGGCGGGCACGTCCGATATCGTATCGTCTTCAAAATCAAAATCGTCATCGTCCCAATCCATTTCTTCAGGGGCCGCGTTCCCATCGGCTGCCAGTAAATGGACATCTCCCGCACCGGCGGTGGCTGAAAGCACGAACAGGGAAATGAGCAATAATAGGTTCATCTGCCATTTCAATTGCCGGACATCTCCCTTTTATGTGCCTGTTTTTCGGTTTTGTCTTTCACCTGTTGTATCAACTGAGCCGGCTTCTTTCTTGAGAGAAATGTGTTGAACTGGCTCCGGTAGTTTTTCACCAGGCTGACCCCTTCGATATTGACATCATAGATCTTCCAGATGCTGT
>JAZFSW010000647.1:0-4708 GCA_036446375.1 Desulfobacterales bacterium
TGCATGCCCTGGGAGATGATGGGAAGGGCCTGTTTCTTCATATCAGCCCGTTTCAATCCCTCACCGGTGCCAACGCGGATCGCTGGATTTCCTGTGTCCCCGGTAGTGAAACGGCTCTGGCGCTGGGGCTGGTGAACCAGCTCCTCCAACGCGGAAAAGGAGAGGCGCTGCCCGAATCCGTTCGGATCTCGGTCCGCAGGATTGTTGCCGAGTACACCGTCGACAAGGTCATTGAGCAGACGGGAATAGATCGAAAAGACTTCCAGCAGGTATTGACCGTTCTGTATCAGGCCGGCGCTCCCCTGGTTCTGGGCACCGGGGCTGGCGGTGTAAACACCCTTCAGACGAATATGGGTGCCAATCTGCTGAATCTTGTCCTTGATCCGGAACTGAGCCTAGTGGACTTCGATGCACGACATCGGGTAGAGATCGCCGATACCCGGGCAGACGTGGTGAAATTCATAACCGCCCTGGGAAAAGATCCTGTAGACCTTCTGCTGTTAAACAATGTCAATCCTGCTTATGTCCTGCCACCGGAAACCGGATTTACCGATATCTTGAAAAGGGACGCTCCCTTTGTGGTGAGTTTCAGCAATTTCATGGATGAAACCGCCGCTCTGGCCGATCTTGTCTTTCCTGTTCAGCTCCCCCTGGAATCCTGGGATGAATACAGCGGGAAGGCAGACATCATATCCACCCTGCAACCCGCCATGGGGAGGCTGACCGATGCACCTCATATCGGGGATGTCTTTCTTGATGCGGCGTTTGACAAGAACAGACCGGCAAAGGATTATAAACGCCTGATTTTCGACCGGCTTCTCGGCCACCGGCACTTTGTAAGCAAGTCCACACGGGTCGATACCATCCGGCAGGGGGGCATGTTTGAATCGATTGAGCAACCGAAGGCCACCTGGCGCCTGTCCCGCAGATTGACCGATGCCTTTCACTGGGTTTCATCCCTCCCGACATCCCTGGTGTTCATGGCGGTCCCGTCGAACCGTTTCCTTGACGGCAGGGGGGCCAATCGGTCCTGGTTGTGCGAAGCACCGGATCCGTTGACCCAGGTCGCCTGGCAGACACCGGTACGGGTCCATCCGGAAACCCTCAGGCAACGGCATCTTTCCCAGGGGGATGTGATTCGTATGCAATCCAAATGGGGCCGATTGGAAGCACCGGTCTATGCCACGGAAAGCGTCAGGCCTGGGCTCCTTGTTATGGATCTGGGCCAGGGTCATACCGCCTATGGCAGATATGCCGAGAACATGGGACGTAATCCGGTAGCGCTCCTGCCGCCGCAGGCTTTCGAACATGTGTCCGGAGCTCCGGACCTTACCGTGACCTTGAGCAGTATTTACCATACCGGAGCGTCCATGGAGCTGGCTCACACCGATGGGAGCAGATTTCAGCATAAGCGAAAGATTGCCCTTACGGTTGATGTAAGGACCCTCACTGGGGAAGATCCCCATGGCTCAGCTCATGGAACCGGCGGGCTGTCCATGAACGATTTTCCACTTGTCCTGCCCGTGCCGGATAGCCATGACGAAAAAAGGGATATCTATCCGGCTCATCGTCACGATACGTATCGCTGGGCCATGACCGTTGACCTGGACAAATGCATCGGCTGCGGGGCCTGTTCGGTTGCCTGCTATGCTGAGAACAATATCGGCGTTGTCGGCAAAGAACGCATCATTGAACAGCGAGAGATGTCCTGGATACAGATTCAGCGCTACCATGATCCGGATGCGGAAGAGAACATTATCTTTTTTCCCCTGCTCTGCCAGCACTGCGACAGTGCGCCCTGTGAGTCCGTGTGTCCGGTGTATGCGTCCCACCACTCAAAAGAGGGCTTGAACAACCAGATCTACAACCGTTGTATCGGTACCCGGTTCTGTTCTCAGAATTGCCCCTACAAAGCACGACGATTCAACTGGTTTGACTGGCAACGCCCGGAACCCCTTGATCTTCAGCTCAATCCGGATGTGACTGTTCGAAGTAAAGGGGTAATGGAAAAATGTTCATTCTGTGTTCAACGGATAAAAGACGCTCACACCCTTGCGAAAAATGAGGATAGAAAGATCCGCGACGGGGAGATAGAGCCGGCCTGCGCCCAGACCTGTCCTACCGGGGCATTTACTTTCGGAAACATTCTGGATAAGGACAGTCGCGTGCGGAAACTGGCCGATGACCCGAGGGCCTATCAGGCGATGGGTTATCTGAATACCAAGCCCGCGGTGATCTATCTGAAGAAAGTCATACGAGACATATGAGCGTCACCTCTGGCTTGAACCAAGAGGTCCCGCTGTAAACGGGAGGGCCAGTTTGATCGAGCAAGAAACTGCAATCACCGCAGAGTCGCGGAGAACGCAGAGGAAATATCTTTTAATATTAATGCTTTATCTCTGCGCCCTCTGCGTCTCGAGCGAAGCGGGCGGTGAGAGATGCAAATGTGGTTTCGCATAAGATGACCGGACTATCTGCAGCCCATATTGACACAGTGATCCTCGACACCCTGGATCGGCCTTCCAGAGGGTACTGGATGATCATCGCCCTGCTGGCCTTCGGAATATTGATCGGGGCAGGGTGCTGGGTCTACCAGATTCTTGTCGGTATCGGGGTGGGCGGCCAGAATCATCCCGTGGCCTGGGGGACATATCTTATCAACTTTGTGTTCTGGGTGGGTATCGCCCATTCCGGGACCCTCATATCGGCGATTCTCTATCTGTTCCGGGCCGGATGGCGAAACCCCATTGCGCGTGCGGCCGAAACCATGACGGTATTTGCAGTCTGTGTGGCCGGTCTCTTCCCGTTGATCCACCTGGGTCGGCTGTGGCTGGTCTATTTTATGCTGCCATACCCCAACCAGCGAAATCTCTGGCCGAACTTTCAATCTCCCCTTGTCTTTGATGTGATCGCCATCAGCACCTATCTTACCGTGAGCTCTCTTTTCTGGTATACCGGCATGCTCCCGGATCTGGCAACGGTCCGGGATCGGGCGGTCGGATTGCGAAAGAAGGTGTTTTCGATTCTTTCCCTGGGGTGGACCGGAGAGTATGAACAGTGGCGGCATCACAGCCGGACCTATCTATTTTTTGCCGCTCTGGCAACGCCCCTGGTGATCAGTGTTCACAGTGTTGTTTCCTGGGATTTTGCGCTGAGCATTGTTCCGGGCTGGCACAGTACGATCTTTGCACCGTATTTTGTGGCTGGTGCGATCCATTCCGGACTTGCCATGGTCATTACCCTGATGATCCCCCTGAGAAAGGTATTCCATTATGAAGCGATGATTACCGGTGAGGTCCTTGAGAATATCGCAAAGACGATTATCTTCACCGGCCTCATCGTCGGATATGCCTATGTCGCTGAATTTTTTATCGCCTGGTACAGCCACAATACTGTCGAACAGGAATCTTTCCTGTGGCGAGCTACAGGGACCTATTCGCTCGAATTCTGGATTATGATTGTCTGCAACAGCATCGTCCCGCTCATCTTCTTTGTGAAGCGCGTTCGTCGAAGTATTCCCTGGCTTTTCGGGGTTTCCATTCTGGTCAACATCGGTATGTGGTATGAGCGGTTTGTAATTATCGCAGGCAGCGTGGCCCATGGTTTTATCCCCCACTCATGGGGAACTTATTCACCTTCGGTTGTCGAGTTTGGCATTATGCTGGGAACCTTTTGCCTGTTCTTCTTTCTTTTCCTGTTGTTTGTTAAACACCTTCCCTCAATCTCCATGACCGAGATGAAAGAAACTGTGGCACCCTCGGGACCCGGAGGAAACCATGGCCGATAGACAGTTTGTTGTGGGTATTTTCAAAGAAGAAGGTCCGGTCGTCAAAGCCCTTGAGGGACTGAAGTGGTACAACGGGTCCTTACATCATGTCTACGGACCGTATCCCAGCCATTCGATACACCGTTCGGCAGATGACCTGTTGGGGCGGAAGAAAAGCAAGGTGGGCTCCTTTACCCTGGTCGGTGGTATTCTCGGTTTCTTACTTGGATTCGGCCTCTCGATATACACGGCCAGCCAGTGGCAGCTCATTGTCAGCGGCAAGCCGATAGTTGCACTTGTTCCTTTCTTTATTGTGGGATTTGAATGCACGATTCTATTTGGTATTCTTGGTAATGTTCTGGGACTGCTCACCCAGGCACGCTTGCCACGATTCAAAATGCCCGAGTACTACAACCCGTTGTTTACCGGGGATCATTTCGGTGTGGTGGCCTCCTGTGAAACAGCGGACATGCAGGGCCTCATGGCCTTCTTCCGGGAAACGGGCGGAGAAGCAAAGCCGGTCTAGCGCCTATGTATTCAAAACATATCATGTCTGAGAAGATAACTTTGCCACAAAGGCACAAAGACACCAAGGCTGCAAGTCAAACTGTCTTGAAGAGTCATTCTGTGTGTCTTAGTGCCTTTGTGGCAGTTCTTCTCTCTTTGTCGAGATCAGGTCGCTGTTGGAGAAACAGATGAGACAAATAGCGATGGGATTTTTCGCGATCATCACTTTACTGCTTCTCGGCATATCGGCAGGTACCCCCCCCGCCTTTGCGGAAAATGGTCCCCTGCATGCACCGAACCGGTTCCCGCCCCATCTGATGTTTGTCTCCCTTTCGACCGACTCGCCCGAACCGGTGCCGGCCCATCGGGTGACGTTTTCCATGGGCATTGATTACACGAGTGTCTTTATCAATACCGAAACCGACGACTGGCAAG
>JAZFSW010000648.1:0-7330 GCA_036446375.1 Desulfobacterales bacterium
TTGCCCAGATCGATCTTGCCTACGCCACCGGGTGCCTTCTTGATGCTGCCCGGATTCAATGGCCGGAAACGGCGACAGATTAGCACTGACAAAGGTCAGTCTGATCGCAAAGGAAAACGATGAATATCACCGCAGAGTCGCCGTGAGCCTGTCGAACGGCGCCTCAGCGGTGAGAAGCTATTCTTGAGTGCCCCCTTAGCCGGCGATAGTTTGCTCAAACTTGTGGTGTGTCCCCAGGACAACGGGAACCTTGAGCATTTCGATATCACTCTTTATCCGATCTTTGAAGGGGCACAGGTTGCCGCCACACAGACAGCCGCTTAGATGAATCGCTTCGGCGCCGCTGTCCACCATCGACTTGGCCCTTCTTATTGCATCTCTTCCACAACATCCGCCGCATGTCGAGTAACCAACAAGCTGTATGTCCTCATCGTATATCTCAAATGCCTCTGTCTTGTTTTGAATCGCCGTGAAACAATGTGCCCCGTTGCACTGCACAGAGTGAAAATCACACCTGATTACCCCAATCTTCTTTGCCATTGATACTTTCTCCTTGTCAATAAATTATTGTCTTCGCTCGATCCCCGATGGCCCCAACCGACCCATAAAGCGGAGCCGTTCTTGATGTGTACCAAAGGGACGTCTTCTCTGAATAGGCCCGCGTATTGCGAGAGCACCCCCTTGTTCTGATGCCTGACACCTCGTATGAAACTACACCAAGGGCTCGGTATTGGTTGATCGGTTGCGCTGCTCGTTTGGTTGATCGGTTTTCGGTTGGGTCTTTACCGCAACCCACATACGACCACCGAAACGAGCCGCGTAACCCCAACCGATTGACGTCGTTTCTTCCCTGATCAGACTGGCCGCTTTTCAGGCCAGCGGCTGGACTGACACCTGAAACCCGACACCTAAGCCCACAGCATCACTGCTGTTTCCCATACAAGTAGGCTTCGTCATACATGGCGATGATGTTCTCGACCGGCGACACCACCTGGATGTTGTGGCTTGAGGCGAGGATATATCCGGTACCGTCACTGCCAAGGGCATCAATGCAGTGTCGCACTTCGGCACGGACATCTTCAGGGGTGCCAAAGGGCAGGATTTCCTGATTTTCGATCGCACCGTGAAAGCAGACCCGGTCGCCATATTCCGCCTTCAGTTCATCCATATCCATCCCCGGACACTTCCATTGGATCGGGTTCAACACATCGATGCCCATGTCGACAAGCATCGGAATAAACGGCCGGCATCCCCCATCGTCGTGGTGAAATACCTTGATGTCGAATTCATGGCACAGATCAATCAGCCGCTTATGGTGGGGGGCATAGAACTCCAGATATGTCTTCGGGCTAATCAACGGACCTGTCTGACTTCCCAGATCATCGGTAACACCGGATAGATCGATCAACCCTTCACATGCCTGGAACATCCGCGTGGCTTGCTCGTGGTAAAAATCGGTGATGCGTGAAATGATCTCATGGGTGAGCTCGGGTTCCATCAGGGGATCTATCAGGGATTGTTCCAGACCCCTCAACTGGTTGTGGAAGAAGAACGGCATCATCGTACCGCACATAACCACCCGTTTCTCCCTCACAGCCAATGCCCGATCCCGCATATTGCTGTAGTCGAACCAGTCCGCCTGAGGCCATTGATAGTCATTAAGATCATCGATGGTCTTTGCCTTAGCAAGGGGATGATGAAAGACTTCGGCATAGGCACCCCCCTCGTGGGGGATCAATCGGCTTCGCGATCCCCAGTAGTCGGCAAATTCGCCTTTCGGCAACTCAGGCAGCTTCGGCCCTGCGTAGGCAGGAGCTACCGCATTCATCCCATCGATATGCAGTTCGGACATGATATCAGCACCCTCACCGAAATGGTCCCGCAACTTCTGCCAGACTTCCAGCGTTGCCCAGATATCGGTCGGTATCCGGTCCACGGGCTGCCGGTTTATCGCTGCAAGCATGCGCTCTCTACTGTTCATCATGGTGTGTGTCCCTCGTATGGAACTACATTAAGGACTCGGTGTTCGTTGATCGGTTGCGCTGCTCGTTTCGTCGATCGGTTTCGGTTGGGTTCTTGCCGCTACCCATCCACCGCAACCCAAACGAGCCGCGCAACCACAACCGATTAACGTCGTTTCCTTCCCGATCAAACTGGCCCTCCCGCTTTCAGCGGAACCTCTTGTTTGGGCCAGAGGCACCGCTTATGGGCGGATGGATCTTCACTCAAACCAAAGAGCCGGAATCGGCGCTACAACATGGCTTCGATGAGCGATGGCCCTGAAGTGGCCAGGGATGCTTCCATTGCAGCGGTGAATTCTTCTGCCGTGCGCACGCGCGTGGCAGGCACACCCATGCCATCGGCCAATGAAACCCATTTGAGTTCCGGATTCGTCAACTCGAGCATACTCCTGGCTTTCGGCCCGGGGTTGTGTGCACCGACACGGCCAAATTCGATTTCCAGAATTGAGTATTTCTGGTTGGCAAAGATGATCGTGGTGACATCAAGCTGTTCCCGGGCCTGTGTCCACAGCGCCTGGATGGTATACATGCCCCCACCATCTCCCTGGAGACAGAACACGGGCCGATCCGGGCAGGCAACGGCAGCACCGGTGGCACAGGGCAAGCCGTATCCAATGGATCCGCCTGTGAGCATCAGCCAGTCATGGGGTGGAGCGGTACGGGTCGTAAAGTTACACCCTCCCCCAAGGGTTCCCCCTTCATCCACCACGATCGCATTTTCGGGAAACAGGTGCCCGAAGGCAGCGCCCACGGATCGAGGCGTCAGTTCACCGGTGGGCAATGGGATACGCTCCAAAGGTACGAGGTTGGGGGATACGGCATGTGCACCCACGGCATCTACCAGTGCCTCCAGAGCACCATCAATATCTTCGTCGCGTTCAGCAAGCGTGTGCAGCGCACAGCCATCCGGGGTAAGCCAGTAAGGTTTATCCGGGTATGCGAAAAACGTGATCGGTGCCTGACTGCTCAGCAGAATCAGATGCTGGGTACCGGATAGCACCTCTGCTGCTTGCTCGCCGAAATAGGGTAGACGCCCCACTTCAGCTCTGCCCGCACCTCGCTGAAGGCGGCCGACGAACGTATCCATAATGATTCTGGCACCGGTCTTCTGCGCAATGCGGTCGGCCAGGGCTGTACGCGATTCGCTCATGAAGCCATTCATCAGAACGATGCTTGGTTCACCACTGAGAAGCACCTTTGCCACTTCATCGACATTGTCGCTGCTGTAGGCTTTCGGTGCCAGCGCAGGAAGCGGCGGCGCTGTTGCAGTGGTGCGGTTCCACGCCGTATCGGCCGGCAGGATCAACGTGGCCACCTGACCGGGAGGTGTCATTGCCGCTTGCACGGCTTCTGCGCCATCACCGGCCACATCGTCTGCGGATTGAGACACCTTGACCCATCCGGAAACCGGCGCTGCAACCCCCGGCACATCAGATGTCAACGGCGCGTCATATTTGCGATGGTAGGTCGCATGATCCCCCACCACGTTAACAATCGGTGTCCTTGCTTTTTTTGCGTTATGCAGATTGGCCAGGCCGTTTCCCAACCCCGGACCCAGGTGGGTCAACGTTGCGGCAGGCCTACGCGCCATACGGCCATATCCATCGGCCGCACCGGTAACAACCCCCTCAAACAGTCCCAGCACACAGCGCATTTCCGGATTGCTGTCCAGCGCTGCTACAAAATGCATTTCCGACGTCCCCGGATTTGCAAAACAAACATCGACATTTGCATCGACGAATGTCTGCACCAAGCTCTCAGCACCACTACGGTCTTTTTGATCTGCCATGGTCTTCCTTCCGTTTTCACAAAATGAATATTGGCACTACAGGAACAACGTTTATCCCAAAGGCACAATCGTTTGTCAAGAAACGACCGGAACAATGAAACGGATTCCTTGACAATCATCTGATACATCCTCTATCTGTATATGAGGGTCTCTGCCAGCCTGAAGAAAGACAGGTGTCGGGTGTCAGTAAGGGCGTCTACAGAGCTTTCCTGACACCTGAACACTGACACCTTTCCCATAGTTTCATTTCCCACCCCGCCGAAACGTGGGATCTGCAACGGCGCAATCTGTGTAATCTGTGTAATCTGTGGATTGAAGTCGAAAGTCGAGGTGATATATGTCGAAACCGGAGATAACCGTTTACGGTGCCCACTGGTGTCCGGACTGCCGCACCAGCAAACAATTTCTGGGCGAACACCAGATTCCATATAGCTGGATCGACATCGAGGAAGATAAGGACGGCGAAGCATTTGTGATTGAAACCAACGGCGGCAAACGTATCATTCCAACTATCACATTTGCCGATGGCTCTTTCCTGACAGAACCGAGCAACGCCGAGTTGGCCGCCAAGCTTGGGTTGAAAACCAAGGCAAGCCGGAGTCATTACGACCTGATCGTCCTGGGTGGTGGGCCGGCCGGCCTCACCACAGCACTCTATACAGCTCGCGAGTTCATCGACACCTTGGTGATCGAACGCGCCGCTTTTGGTGGTCAGGCTGCCGGGACCGATCGCTTGGATAATATACCCGGATTCCCGAAGGGTGTAAGCGGAATGGTGTTTTCAGAGCGCTTGCGGGAACAGGCCGAGGGTTTCGGGGTAGAACTCCTCCAGGCTCAGGAGGTAGCCGGCATCCATACCCGGGACAACTACCACTGCGTGAGGACCGGAGACGGCCAGCAGTATAGTGCGGATGCTGTTCTCATCGCAACCGGCAGCCGTTACATGCATCTGAATGTCCCGGGTGAAGACGATCTTGTCGGAGCGGGCGTACACTTTTGCGCCACCTGTGATGGGCCCTTCTATCGCGGCAAGCGCGTAGCCGTTGTCGGTGGGGGAAACAGCGCGGCCGAAGAGAGCCTTCACCTGACCAAGTTTGCCGAACAGGTGACCATATTGGTGAGAAAAGGCCAGTTTACGGCAAGCCGGATCATCCAGGAGAAAGTACTGGCACATCCCAAAATCAGTGTGCGCTGGCACACCGAAGTCAAGGAATTTATCGCAAAGAGCGCAAAACTCTCAGGAATCGTAACGATCAATAACGAGACCGGTGAAACGACCGAACTCGCAATGGACGGTGCTTTCATCTTTATCGGTCTCGAGCCCAATACCGGCTTTCTTGCTGACAGTGCCGTTACGCTCAACCCATGGGGCTTTATCGTCACCGGTCATGATTTGCTTCACGCCGCCGACAGGCCCGTCGGCTATACAGAACGCGACCCCCACCTGATGGAAACCAGTGTCCCGGGGATCTTTTCCGCTGGTGATGTGAGAGACAAAAGCACCAAACAGGTGGCAAGTGCTGCAGGCGAGGGAGCTAGTGCTGCCCTAATGATCCGGGAGTATCTGAAGCGTCCCCATACGGCGCAATAGCCTCAGCAATCAGTGGCTTCGGCTCATTTACCTGCCGGCGCCTTTTCTTCCAGTTCCTTCATCTGCTCGCCGAGCTTGCTCTTCATATCGCGCATCCGCGCATCGGTCTGCTCTTTCAAGACACGCGCTTTGTCGATGGGTGCCTGCAGCTTGTCAACCGCCTTCTTACCGGTTTCCTCTGTCCACTGCTTAATCGCTCCCTTCTCCGGTTCGGCTGCCTTCTTATCGGGACATCCGAAGAATATCACACAGACAAGAAGCAGGATGGGCAAGGCGTATCGTCGTATCTTTTCCATGGTTCCTCCCTTATTATGCTTGTTCCAGGGCGGCACGGACCTGTTGCGTCCAGCGTTGAAGACGCTGCGGTTCTCCCTGAACGGTTTCGACGTCCTTTAAGTATATGTGGAAAATGCTGTCCCGACATGCCTCTGCCCCCCCGCGAATAATTCGTGTGACGCGATCGGGGTCCCAATTCGTGCACACCATATCGGTGGGATTCGGGCGCCATGATACTACATAGTCTTTTCCGATCTGATCCGCACATTTCCTGACATCGGCCCGCGGGGTAACCGCAATACTCCTCAGATTCGGAATCTGCCGCAGCATGTCGATCTTCTGGGTCAGATCCTCACAACACCCATAATGGACCAGGCCGTAGGGCGCCATAATGGGCATCTGATACTTAAGGAGAAACTCCTCATGGAACGCAGGTGAGACCAAGGCGTATTCCTGTGCAGCGCAAAAGCCCCAGAGTGCGTTGCGTTTTCGCGCCCCTGAATTCGGTTTCGGCGCCTCGAGCTCTTCGGCGTAAGTCATGGCTTGATTGCTCTGGGATGTAAGTGAGAAGTCACCGGCTGCTTCCGCAGCTCCCTGATTTTCAAGAACGCCATCTCGAAGACAGGACAACAATTCGCGGAGCTGAACAGGAGAATCATACATATCGAGCATAATCTGTTCGAGACCCCGCAGGCCGGTTACGGTTGTTGAAATGTCACCGGCAAAGTTGATGAGCACGGGGCTGCGACTGACATCGATTTCGAGAATATCGCCGATGGCCTCTCCGAGTCGTTCACAATTGCTGGCGGTTGCATCTTCATCGATTTCATGAGCGGGCGGTTTGAGCTTGACCATATCCTCCCAGGCAGCGATGGTTCCTTCAAGTTTGAAGGCCCCTCCTTCATCTCCGGTGTGCTGCAGTTTCAGCCCCATCCCCCAGGCTTCACCATAGAGACCCCATGGCGTCTTATAGGCAGCGGCCTGCGGAATCCAAGGCTCACAGATGTAATCATCGCCAATGGCATCATGAAAAATCTGCATACGTAGCCAGCGCTCGTACCACCTCAGAAACGGGTCCTCGCATTCCATGTTATCTGCTGAGAAGGTATCGCGGCACCAGACATTATGCATGCCGTAAGTGATAAGAACAGGCGGGCGTGTTCTTTTCAGACTGAAATGCCTGCGCCACAGATCCCGACGTTCCTCCTGAACAGGTTTTGCGGCAATCTCAGCGTATTGTTTTGCCAGATCTCTCAATAGGCTGAGATCGTTTCCGTTTGTTTTCATAGCGCTCATGCCCCCCCCCCCTCGATACTGCCGATGAGGAGAGGACTGTAAAAGAAGACGCCGAGGAAAAGGGATGGCGGTTTGAAAAGATTGCCGGAGACATGATGCTTATTCGACGGCTGCTCTTTGGTGAGTGGGATGACGATTTCCTCGTCGTCCAACCGGGAGAAAGAATAACCATCTCGCTTGGCAAGGACATCATTACTTCTGTCGCTGCCCCCTGACCGGCTGGAGGGATATTATTGGTGTAATTGAGAATCTGGTATATCAGGAAGCAATACGCGATGATGGTCAATTCCAAATTTCCGCGCACGCGATCGTGCGATTCTGGGCCTTGAGGTAGCTCTCCGCCATGGATATGGCCCC
>JAZFSW010000649.1:0-8524 GCA_036446375.1 Desulfobacterales bacterium
GGGTCTTGGGAGGTTCCGGAGAACCAAACTCCCTGCTCCCATGATGGCTGACCACCATATGCCTGAGCAAGAGGTAGTCATCATCTGCTGCCCCATCGAGTTGGGATATCTTTTCGTCTAACACCTTCAGACCGATGACGATATGGTTCATCAATTTGCCCTGGGTCGAATAGGCGATACGATACTGGTATTCAAATTCCTGAATCTTGCCGATGTCATGCAAAACGGCACCGGTAAGCAGAAGATCCCTGTCGAGTCCGCCATAGTGACCGGCAATGCTCTCCACGAGAAGCGCCATGGACAGGCTATGCTCAAGCAGTCCGCCGATATACGCATGATGCATCTTCATCGCCGCTGGTGCCGCCTTAAACTGTTCTACAAATGCGGCATCGTTCCAGAATGCCTCCAGGAGGACATTCAGATGGTCGGTCTTCACAGAATCCGTAAGCTGTTGAAGGCGCTGGAACATCGCATCGATATTACGAGGGGTGGTCGGCAGAAAGTCAGCGGTGTCGATCCCATCGGTCGGATGGGGGCTCATCGCCTTTAGGACAAGCTGCAATTTCCCCCTGTAGTCAGAAACACGACCCGTAACATTGACAAAATCACAGGCGGATATCCCGGACAGAATCGATTCGACATTGTCCCAGACCACACCCTTTATCCTCCCGGTCTTATCAGAGAGGGTAACATTGAGATAGGCATCGCCGTCCTTTTTGTGCATCCGTGTCTTTTCGGCCAGCGCAAAAACATCCTCAACCGCATCACCGGCGCGCATTGCGTTTACAAACTGCGTTTTCCGAATCGCCATTGCACTCCCGTTCTGCATGGATGAGGTTTGTGCATGTCCGGCTTGAAGAGAAGCAGGTTTCAGTGTTCAGGTGTCAGGTGTCAGGCCAAGAAAGCTGAAATCACAAATTCCAAGCACCAAATGACAAGCAAATTTCAAACTAAAACAGTCAAATTCCAAACACGATCCTACTGCATGGGCGGTTGTTTGGGATTACGTGTTTTGATAATTGTGATTTCCTTGTTTTTTGGGATTTGCCATTTGGCATTTCCCCTCAATCACCAGGTGAAGGCCGAAACTGTCGTTCTCGATTGGATTGGCTGGCCACCCTTCGGGCCGGTGGCGACCCCAAGTCCTGGTCAGATACCGATCTTCCACTCCTTAAGACACTCAACCATGGGGTAATCGGTCATATCACATCGGACAGGGGTGATGGAAATATAATCCTGCTCCAGAACCGCGCCGTCCACATCCGGTGAATGGTGGTCGGGTGCCTGATCGGCGCCCTGCCAATAATATGTCCGGCTCCAGGGGTCAATGCGCTTTTCAAGAGGTGCCGATAGCCGGGAAATGCCCTGGCGGCTGATCGTAACGCCCTGAATGTCGGCTACGGGCAAATCGGGGATATTCACGTTAAGAAACGTACCGAAGGGCAGCCCCTGGCTGAGGACCTTTTCTGCCAGTATCTTGAGGAAATGCGTAGCTGCCGGATAATTGCCGACATCCCTGCCCCGGATGGATGCTGCGATCGCCGGTATACCATAGAGGGTAGCCTCCCTTGCCGCAGCAACCGTTCCGGAGTAATTGAGATTGACTCCCATATTTGCACCGGGATTGATCCCTGAAACCACAAGATCAGGCTTCTCCTCCAGTATCTCGAGTATACCCAATTTTACACAGTCCGCCGGGGTCCCGTTGACGGCATGGCCCCTATCGCCGCCATTGGCCGTAACCAGCGTGTGCCGAAGGGGGCTGCTCAGTGTGATACCATGGCCGACACCACTGCGTTCACGATCCGGTGCAACCACGGTGACCCGGTGGTTCGGTGAAAACGCATGGTGAAGCGCCCACAACCCCTCGGCATAAATGCCATCATCATTGGTTAGCAGTAGATTCATATGACCTGTTCAATACATCAGTTTCCGTCTTTTTGAAAGGGGATCTTTGTATAACTACATCTTGATTTTTCTAGCAATTTGGTCCTATAGTTACGAAATTTCGTCCGTTCGGGACCGTCGCGGCTCGCGGGGCTCATCGCGGGAATTTCCTCACAACACAGTGCACACAGGACAGCGGTTAATGCAAGGGCACATGCCGAAAGACCAGGACCCCAATACGAACCAGAAGAGGATGGCACCGTCGTTTCTATCCGTCTATTCCCTCTGCCTTATGGCTGTCAACGGCCTGCTCACTGTTCTAACCATCTGCACATCAGCAATCGCGGCAGATCCATCGGTCAGGGACACCCTTGACACCGGGACGCCCTGGCATATATCCGCGGACACAATCAATTACGACACCATCCGGAACCTATATATCGCCGAAGGCGATGTGCGCATTGCCCAACCCGGAAGATCCCTTTCAGCCGATCTTGTGCGGTTTAACCCAACGACCATGCAGGCGGCCGCTCAGGGCAATGTGACACTCACATCCGGTGGTGACATCCTTACCGGCAGCCGCATGCGTCTTAATTTGGCGGACCAGACGGGAAAAATCGAAAACGGAGATCTGTTCATCGAAACAAGCCGGTTCCACATCACCAGCGATGTCATCGAGAAAATCGGCGACGATGTCTATACCGCCCGGGGAGTCACCGTCTCGACCTGCGACACGGATTCACCCGCGTGGAAGATCACCGGGAAAAACCTCCAGGTCACTGTCGAAGGCTCTGCCCGGGTGTCTCATGCCACAATATGGATTAAGAATATCCCGGTGTTCTACACCCCCTATTTCTCTTTTCCGGTGAAGCTGACGCGCCAAACCGGTTTTCTTGATCCGGAGATGAGCCATTCGGATCGACTGGGGTTCAGCTACGGTCAATCGCTTTTCTGGGCGATAAATCAGCATTCAGATGCCACGTTCCATGGGCAGCTGATGACGCAACGAGGCACCCGGATGGGCATGGAATACCGGTATGTTCTCGACACCCAATCCAAAGGGGTGTTGATGATCGATGGCTTTAACGACCGAAAGCGCGACGACGGCTCATTCAATTCAAGCTGGCAATGGGGTTATGAAGATGATTCCGCGCTGCGCCCCAATACGGATCGTTACTGGTTCAGAATGAAACACGATCAGGCACTGCCCCTGGGTTTTCTTGCCGAACTTGATCTGGATATTGTCAGTGACCAGGACTATCTTCACGAATTCAGAAAGGGCCAGATCGGATATGACGCCTCGGCTGCCTATTTTGACGATCTGTTCGGCAGGATACTGGATCCCTTTGATGACCCGATAAGGGTAAACCGGCTCAATGTGAGAAATCGCTGGCAGGTTTACAGCTTTAACGGCGAGATCCGCTGGTACGACGCTGTCATCGACAGGCGCCAACGGCCATCGGATACGACACTGCACAAATTACCCTCTATCCAGTTTGACGGCCTGAAACAGCGAATCCTCGACACCCCCCTCTATGTTGATTTCGGTACAGAATATACGCATCTTTACAGGGAAGAAGGAGAGCGGGGACATCGCTTCGATGCCCACTCCCGCCTGTACTTTCCCTACCGACTGAAAGACCTCATCACCCTGGAACCTTCCCTGGGCATCTCTCAAACCCTGTGGGTCGTGGATGAACCTGAAGATAGCAGTGTCCAGGAAGATCGAACCCCGTCACGGGGACATGCCGACTTCCGATTGGATCTGACAACGGAGCTTTATCGCATATTTGCCGATAGCCGTTTACCGAATCACCGGATCAAGCATATCATCAGACCGCAAATCACCTGGGGATATACCTCCGAAGCATCCGCGGACACCTACCCCTCCTTCGACACACCGGATCAGGTGCCGGGTGAAAATCTGCTGACCTATTCGCTGACCAACATCTTGATTTCAGGATCGGAAGAGAAAGACGATAGGGGAGAAAATCCGGGCAGGGATCGTCCACGGGTGGACTACCATCAGTTTTTCCGATTGAAAATCGAGCAAAGCTACGATATCGATGGGGCCGATGACCCCGGGTCGGAACCGTTTTCTCCGATCCGCGCCAGGCTCGAAATCAGGCCCCTGGACCATCTGGCAGTGGATATTGAAAGCCAGTGGTCGCCCTACGGCAGCGGATTTGTCTCCCATAGCGCCTCCCTTGCCCTGCATGACGAGCGGGGCGACCGGCTGTTTGTTGAATACCGATTCGAGGCCGATATAATGGAATCGGTCTATGGGGATTTCAAGATGACGCTCACCGATCGGCTTTCAGCCTATGGGGACTATGAACGCAATCTGCATGACAAAAAGCGGATACGACAGGGCCTGGGGCTATTGTACGAGGAGCGATGCTGGTCTCTTGATGTCCGCTATTCCGAGGAGGCTAACGACAGAAGGGTCGGATTGGTCATCCATCTATACGGTCTTGGGGAGTTGACCACATGAAAGCGACACCATTACCCATAGCAGATAGCGATTACCCCCCCGGATCGCGCCAAAGAAGGATCCGGGGTAGGAGATAACAATGATCATCGTAAAAACACCTCTTCGAATCAGTTTCGTAGGGGGCGGATCGGACATGAAGGGGTTTTACACCCAGGCAGAAGGCCGGGTGGTCTGCACCGCCATAGACAAATTTGTGTACGCCATCATCAAGGAGCGCTTTGATGATATGATCTATATCAACTACTCGGAAAATGAATGCGTGGATCAGGTGGCCGACATTCAACATGATCTGGTCCGGGAAGCAATGAAACTGACCGGTGTTACAAAGGGGATAGAAATAACCACATTGGCCGATATCCCCTCCACCGGCTCCGGATTGGGAAGTTCAAGCTCAATTACCGTCGCCCTCTTGCATGCGCTTTACACCTATCAGAATGTACTAGTCACCGCCGAACAGCTCGCAGAAGATGCCTGCCGGATTGAGATCGATATCCTGGAAAAGCCCATCGGAAAACAGGACCAGTATGCTGCGGCTTTTGGTGGAACAAACAAATTCACGTTCCACGCCACCAATGATACCGAAAGAGAACCGGTGGCAATGACTTCCGGCGAAAAGAGACGGTTTGCCTCATCGCTTCTGCTGTATTATACCGGTATGACACGTAGGGCCGACGAGATTCTTTCCCTGCAACAGTCGAATCTGCAAGATGCGGAAAAAATCGAAGTCATGCGCAAAATGGTGTCCCTGGTGGACCCGTTTGCCGAAGCGATGGAAAAAGCAGACATTTCCCTTTGTGGTGAACTCATGGACCGCAACTGGCATCTGAAACGAACGATGGCCGAGGGCATCTCAAACACCAAGATCGACCAGATGTATGAAAAGGCCAAAGCGGCCGGTGCTCTGGCCGGCAAGATCGCCGGTGCGGGCGGCGGCGGCTTCCTGCTGCTCATCGTCCCGCGGGAACAGCAAAATTCAGTATTTGAAGCATTACATCAATATCGGGAACTGCCCTTCATGCTGGAAGAAAGCGGCAGTAAGGTCATTTTCGACGATAGATCCTACTCGAGCAAATAGCGATGCCAAACGGAGGGTGGTCTTGAACATATTGGTTACAGGCGGTGCCGGTTTCATCGGATCCCACACCACGGATGCCCTGATCGAAAAGGGACACCACGTGCGCATCCTGGACAACCTTCACCCCACAACGCACCCCAAGGGCAGACCGGACTACCTGAACCCGGAAGCCGAGTTCCTTCTCGGTGATGTCAGAGACAGGGCTGCCTGGAAAACGGCCCTGGAAGACATGGATGCGGTGTACCACCTGGCCGCATATCAGGACTATCTGCCTGATTTTTCAACCTTTTTCCATGTAAACGCCGTATCAACCGCCCTGCTGTATGAAACGCTGGTCGAAGCGGGAGACAACCGGCGGGTAAAAAAAATTGTTGTTGCAGCCAGCCAGGCAGTAATGGGTGAAGGCAGATACGCATGCCCCCACTGTTTTGAAACCACCGCAGCGTTTGTCTATCCGGAAATCCGACTGGAAGCACAGCTATCGAAGGGAGAATGGGAGCATCGATGCCCCGAATGCGATGGGACGCTGGACTGGAAGCCCTCAGATGAATCGGCGATAAAGCCGTGCAATCCCTACGCTATTTCCAAATATTCCCAGGAGCAGATCGCCATACAGCTGGGCAGACGATACAGCATCCCTACCGCTGTCATGCGATACTCCATCGTACAGGGAGCCAGGCAGTCCTTTCATAATGCCTATTCCGGCGCTATGCGGATATTCGGCCTCTCCCTGCTGCTTGATCGGGCACCGACGATCTTTGAGGACGGCAGACAGATCAGGGACTATGTGAATATCGAAGACGTGGTGACCGCCAACCTGTTGGTACTGGAAAACGAGGGGGCCGATGGGCAGGTTTTCAATGTCGGTGGCGGCAGAGCCTGGACGGTCATCGATTTCTATAATACGATGCAACAGGTGGTGGGTAAAACCGTATCACCGATAATGACCGGCTATTATCGCTATGGTGACACCCGGCACATCTTCTCAGATACCCGTAAATTAAAGGGCCTAGGTTGGGAACCGGTCAAGGGGATAGCAGAGAGTATCCAGGCATACTGGTCCTATATCAATGGAGAAGAGGAGTTGGGTGATGTTCTGGAATATGCTGAAAAAAACATGAAGCAATTGAACGTCATCAGAAAGACCCTTTCTCCATCATGAAGGCCTTCTTGCTTGCTGCGGGAAAGGGCACCCGACTAAGGCCACATACGGATACGCTCCCGAAATGCCTGGTACCGATCCAGGGCAAACCATTGCTTGAGATATGGATCAATCTGCTGGAAAGCCACGGCATCACTGAAGTCCTGGTAAATACCCATCATCATGCAGAAAAAGTGGATGCCTTTGTCCGCAGCAAAAGGCCGCACACCAAAATGACCATCCGTACCGTGTATGAACCGCAGCTTTTGGGCAGCGCCGGGACCGTGGCGGCCCACCGGGATTTTGTCGATGAGAAGGATGATTTTCTCATCGCCTATGCCGACAATCTGACAAACATGAATCTGTCGGATATGATTGGTTTCCACAGCAGATGCAAGACCCGGGGAGCGATTCTCACCATGGGCCTGTTCAGGGCGCCGGATCCTTCTGCCTGCGGCATTGCGGTTCTGGACGCCGAGGCAAAGATAACGGATTTCACGGAGAAACCGCCGGTTCCCATAGGCAATCTAGCCAATGGCGGTATTTATGTTGCATCTCCGGCGTTTTTTGATTATTTACCGGATCATCGAAATAATCCTGCCGATTCGGTATTTGATTTCGGATATCAGGTATTTCCTTTACTTCTCGGTAAGATGTACGGCTATGAGATCAAGGAATACCTCAGAGACATTGGCACCCTTGATGCCTACCAGGCCGCCTTAGAGGAATGGCCGCACCATGGAGCAGACCTATGACAGCGGATATCAGAACATTTGCCGATCACTATCTCAACGGCCTCACCGATCTTCTCGGACAATTTGACCACAGTCAGTTTGAACGGATCATGGAATTGATACTGGAGGCCTACGACAAAGAGCACCATATCTTTATCATGGGAAATGGGGGCAGCGGGTCAACCGCGTCCCACTTTGCCTGTGACATCAACAAGGGGTGCTGTGTCGATCTGGATAAGAAATTCAAGGTGATATGCTTAAACGACAACATCCCCACCATGCTGGCATTGGCCAATGACATGTCCTACGATGTCGTTTTTGAGGCACAAATAAAGAATTTCTTCCACGAAGGGGACTTGGTCATCGGTATTTCCGGAAGCGGAAACTCGGAAAACGTGCTGCGCGCCATCGGTTATGCAAAGGAAAACGGTGGCATAACCATCGGTTTGTCCGGATTCTCAGGCGGAAAACTCGCAGAGCAGGTGGATGTCTCCTTTGTCGCACCGGTTGACGATATGCAGAAGATAGAAGACATGCACATGATTGTTGTCCACATGATCATGCAAGCTGTCTATGGGGCACTGCATGATAGTATGACATAGAATCCTGGGGAGCAGCCCTACATGGGGCTTTGAAATTCACTGTTCTGTCCTGCTGGGCATGTGAAGCGTCTTTCGTTGATCGGTTGCGCGGCTCGTCCCGTAAATCGTCTATTCGGTTGCGTCACGCCATTGCGTTATCGTGTTGCTTCCAGCCGTTACCCGTCCAGCGAAAGCCGTAACGAGCCTCGCAACCCCAACCGAATGACCTCTTTTATCACAGACCCAGTTTTGCTATCGATAAACTGAAAAAACGGATGCTTAGCACACAATGACACAAGACCTATCTATACCCTCCTGGTATGTACTGCATACCCGCAGCCGGTTTGAAACGGTGGTCAATGACGGCCTGACTAAGAAATCCTTTGAGGCATTTCTCCCGAAACACCAGGTAAAAAGCAAGCGTCGAGACAGAAATACCGTTATTCGGGTTCCCCTTTTCCCGGGATATGTATTCATCAAATCCGACCTCAACCCGGAGGAGCACCTGTCAATTCTGAAAACGGTGGGGGTTGTCAGGATTATCGGCAACAGTGATGGGCCGATTTCTGTGCTCCCCGAGACCATTGAATCGCTCAAGATCATCATCGATGG